>JAFUCW010000392.1 GCA_017459485.1 Eggerthellaceae bacterium
ACAAATAGTATGGTTCGATTTACGGTTTTTGCTCTCGGTAGGCGGTTGGAATAAAAAACAAACACGGTATACGTTAGGTATACAAATGCGATGGTGGCTATAATTATATAGTCCGTTGCTTGAAGCGGATTACCGTCAGTTCTTATCAACCCTAATGTGCCAAGAACGCATATGGGAAAAAGAATCAATAGACTGATGTACTTTCCCCATACCCTGTCAAAAGCTTCTTTTAGTAATTCGGTCACGTTACCTCCATATGCCAAAGCAACTATTCTTCAGTTTTAGCTGTCAGACCAAGAACGGCCCCTGGTCTGACAGCATAAATCAGCATTAGTCGTCGAAGCCGAAATCTTCCACTTTAAGTGTCTTGCAGTTTTCGTTGATGGTGCGCATGGTTGCCTCCTGCTACGTTTGAACTGCGATCATGTGCCCATTATCGTCTTGTTGAATAAATTAAAAGTCCATATATAGGTATAACAATATGACGGTTGATTTTCGTCTTGACTCAACCTGTCCGCCCGGGTCGGCGGCGGGGGCGCGCAGCCTCCAGCTGCTCGCGTTTTTAACTAATTATAATCCCTCTTTGCAGTTCGTTGTTAATTGGATGACCAGGCATTCGCCCCATCAGGGGTTTCTTCTATAGAACTCCCTGAATCTCAGCGTTTTGGGGCAAGACATGGCTCTGTCGAGCACCATGGCCGCCTTTTCCATCTTGTCGGCGGGGTCGTTCATCATGACGTGGAAGACGTTCAGATAGCCGGGCAAGTCCGCTCGGTCAAAACCCGAATGTGAGTCGAGGAAGCCCTTGAGGAGGAAGCAGAGGCGGTTGACATCGCGAAGCGGGTTCTCCTTGTCGGGGAGCCGCGCGAGCTCCTTGGAGCTGTATTCCTCGCTTACGAGGGACAGGTCGCGGACGAGCCTGCGGTGTCCCTTCTCCATGTCGTGCGCGAGCGTCGACCCGACTTCGACATGCCCGCCGAACGCACCCCAGGTCTTCGCGCCGCTCGTCTTCCCGTAGCCCTCCCAGTCGAATAGCGACCTCCCACCCGAATCGCAGCCGACGCCGATGCAGAGCTTGTTGCGCGAAAGGCCCCTCAGCTTCTTGCCGTCCACCGCGATGGCCTGGGCGACGGGGACGGGGTAGTACGTCTCGTCGATCTGCACGCGGCCGGACAGCACGACGCCGTCCTGAATCCCGTCCAAGACGGAGAAGAGCTTCGCCATCCAGTAGGGCACGGTCGTGATGCTGCGCCTATCCTCCCTGGTCATGGCGTTGCTGCTCTCGTAGGAGAAAACCTGCACGAGGAAATCCGCCCAAGCCGACAAGGGCAGCTTCCTGTCGTCGAATATCGTCCCCGTGGCAGGGGTGAACGTCTTTGAGCACGTCTTGCACCTGTAGCGCTGCAGGCCCGTCTTGTCGATCCCGAACCTTATGACGGACCCGGACCCGCACCATGGGCAGGCATCGCGGGCATAGCTGTTGAAGAAGGCGGCATCGCCCTCGAAGGCGGAGTGCCTGAACTCGTACATGCTCCGATGGCTCGCGGCGACCAGCGCCTCGGCAGGCGACAGCTCGTCGTCGGCCTTGCCGTCCCAGGGCGTGGCCGACGGTGCGAGCCGCTTCCGTTTCTTTCCGCTCATGGTGGTAGTCCTCGACGGTCGGAAAGGCGGCGGCGCCGAGGACTACCACATCGCAAGAACGCCGCCGCCCATCCGGCCGTTCTTCAGCGATGCGATCGGATAAGGCTCAGCGCAAATTATAGAACTCGTCAGCGTTCTGCGGAGCACTCAGGAACAACGAACTGCAAAAGGGGATTCTTTATTTTTGTGGAAGCCTGCAGAACCGCGAACACCCCGCCCGCACCCCGACGGGACTACCTTGCGTGGTCATGCAGGTGCCTTGGATCGGGTGCTTCTTTTTG
>JAFUCW010000393.1 GCA_017459485.1 Eggerthellaceae bacterium
CTGTGCATCCCTGTAATGCCAGCGCAGCAGGCGTACGCCGCCGACTCGTTCGACTACCGCACGCTTATTCCACACGGGTCGGAAACGGCTGCCAATCTGGAATCAATGAAAGTGTCCTTCAATGGAACGAGCTGGTATTTGACCGACTATGCGGAAGATTCCGGAATCGTCACCCTGCTTGCATCAGGGCAGATTGCCACAGGCAGGTTCGATCCTAAGTCCAGCGACTATAAAGGATCCGAGATCCAAGCTTATCTGGACGGCCTGACGGCGGAGGGCGGTAGCTATGCCGCGGTTGCCCCTGCCATTGTGGACGTGGACTTGACTGATGTAGGTGTCGAAGGAGCAAAGCTTTATCTGCTCAGCGAAGCCGACCTGAACAAGCTCCCCGAAAACATCAGGCGCATTTCGGCGGGCAGCGGATGGAAGAACTATTGGCTGCGCACGAAGGGCCCGAACACCTGGACTGGCACCCCTCAGGCGAAGAACTGCTATCCTGCCGCCGTAACGGGGAGCCCCCTGGTGGGAGAAGCTGTCGTCACGGACACTTCCAAGCTCATACGTCCCGCTTTGATGCTGGATCTGAACAACGTGGATTTCGACGAGGAGGCGCAAGCCTTTACGCTTAAAGAAGTCGTGAGCAAGACGTTAACCTTCAAGGTAGCAAACGGTGCTTGGTCCGATGGCACGGACGGGGACAAGACGGTCACGCTGACCGGGTATCCAGGCGATTTGAAGCTTGCCGCGGAAGATATCCCCGCCGTTGGCGATAATCCCAGCAGCGGATACAAAGCGGGAAGCTGGGACGTCGAACCCAGCACCGACGCCTTGATTACCGAGGACACCACATACATCTACACTTATGCAGAAAAAGAATCGATCAGCTACGTGGTCACCTTCAAGGTGGAGAACGGCTCCTGGAACGATGGAACAAGCGAGAGCATCGACGTTACCCTGACGGGTGTGGAAGGCGACGAGCTGAAGCTTGCCGCAGGGGACATCCCTGCCGTGGGCGAAAAACCCGCAGCTGGGTTTGTCGAAGGCAGCTGGGACGTCGAGCCAAGCACCGCAACGGTGATCAACCAGAACAGATCATATACTTACACCTTTGAAGAGGACGGCAAGGTTGCCGCAACAGTGACGTTTGCCGTAAAGAACGGTTCCTGGGGCGACAAGACGAAGGCGGACAAAACCGTCTCGTTGGAGGGAACCACCGATGCCAAGCCGAAGCTTACGGCAGACCAGATACCCGCTGTCGGCGACAACCCGGACGAGGGATTCAAGACAGGCTCTTGGGACACCACCCCGAGCACGGAAACGGAAATCGCCGAAGACACGACCTACACTTACACCTATGCGGCTAAGGATCCCATCTCTGCAACGGTGACCTTCAAGGTCGTCAACGGCGCCTGGGACGATGGGAAAGCGGAAGATAAAACCGTTACGCTCGAAGGCCTTGAGGGCGACCAGCTGAAGCTTACCGAAGACGACATTCCCGCTGTGGGTAAAAAGCCGTCGGAAGGCTTCAGGGCAGGGGCATGGGATGCCGATCCGGACACGGAAACTGCGTTGACCGAAGACACGACCTACACCTACACGTTTGTCGCGCGCGAGGTTGCCGACGACATCAAGGACCTCATCCCGACCACGGACGACTCCATGGAGGATGTCCTGGCCAAGAGGGTGAACTTCAACGGCTTTACGTGGTACGTCGTCGGCTATGACGACGACGAGAACACCGCAACCCTTTTCGCATCGGACAAAATCGGCGACAACTCCCGTTTTTCGGCTCTCACCAACCGCTACGGCACGTCCGATGTCAAGAAGGCTTTGGACGCCATGGCGGCAGAGGGCGGACTGTTCGAAGGTGCGTCGTACAATATAAAGAAGACAGACCTCTTGGACGTCAACCCGGTCGTGGAAGGTGCCGACCTGTTCCTTCTGAGCTCGGATGAAGCCGCGGCGGGTCCCGTCAATGCAAGGAAGTCCGGCTTCGATTACTGGCTTCGCTCGCAGTCCACTACGTGGGGCGATGGAGGTGCCGCACAGGTGAAGGCGGACGGCACGGTTGGCAGCGCGGCTCCCAACACCAGCAGCGTGCAGTTCGCCAAGGCGGTACGTCCTGCGCTGAAGATCGACCTGGGCAAAACCGAGTTCGACAAGGACACGCAGACCTTCAAGACCAAGCAAAGTGTCACCCCGCCAACGGCAGCGCAAGGGCTTGCCTACTTCAGCGTCGAAGAACAGCAGGAGCTGCTTAGCAGCCCGGTAACCGTTGTGCGCGGCAACGATGCCGAAGGGGCCGTCCTGTACTCCCTTGACGGCGCGACCTGGTCGACGGATATCCCAACAGCCGCCATCCCGGGCGACTACACCGTCTACTACAAGGTTGAAGGCAACGACGCATACGACGAGTTCGTATGCGCAGAGCCGATAACCGTGACAATAGCGAAGGGAGACCCGGAAAGCCTCAACTTCGTGACCGCCACCTACGGTCAGACGCTTGCCGATGCGAAGTACTCCTTCATGTACCCCATACCCGAGGGGTGGTCGTGGGTGGATCCTTTGACGACGCCCGTGGGCGATGTGGGCGAGCATGTGTTCCTGGCGAATTACACGTCATCCGATCCCTACATCAACAGCTTGACCAATGTCCCCGTAACCGTGTACGTGGGCAAGGCGTACCAGGAGACTCCGGATGCCCCCACACTGAAGGAAGCCGCACCCACCAGCATTACGTTGAATACCATCGAGAACGGCGAATACAAGTGCGGCAACGGTGAATGGCAAACCAGCCCGACCTTCACCGGGCTCGATCCCGACACGGAATACACCTTCATTCAGCGCATTGCAGAAGACGACAACTACTATTCTTCCAGCGACAGCCAGAGTGCTGTGTTCCGCACTGCACCCAACGTTGCGCTCAAGTCCGTCACCGCATCCGATCAGACGTACACGGGCAAGGCGCTCACTCCTGATGTTGTCGTCACGGATGCGAACGAGAAGACGGTTCCTTCGGACGCCTACATCGTGGAGTATGCCAACAATATCGAAGTCGGCACGGCAAAGGTAACCGTTACCGCCAAGGACAACAGCGGATACACCGGCACCGTCGAGACCACCTTCAGGATCAGCCCGGATCCCGCTGCACAGCTGTCCATCGTCAACGGGAGTGCGCCGCAATGGGTCAAGGGCCAGCCGGCGGTGTTCACGGTGAGTGTGGAAGGTTTGCTGCCGGGCGAAACGGTCGATACGTGGACTTGGGAGTACGCAAGCGATGGATCTTCCTGGAAGCGCACGGGTGCTAAGTACGAAGCGGATGGCGCGAAGTGCTCGCTCGAAATTTCGTCTTGCACCGAAGCACGCAAGCCTCCCATGGCCTGGCGCTGCACAGCTACCACAAGCGCTGGTCGCACGGTGGCAAGCGATGGGCAGTCGATGGTGTTGGTGAAGGAGTTCGTCCTTGCTGCGGGCGATGTGCCGTACTGGATTGCGGGCAAGCCTGCAGGCGTCACCGTAGTTGCGGAAGGACTCTCCGAAGGCGAATCGGTGACCGCGTGGATGTGGGAATACTCCAAAGACGGCGTTAGCTGGAAACGCACGGGGGCGCAATACAGCGCTTCAAGTGATGAGTGCACGCTGACGATTCCTGAATGCACCGAAGCGCGCAAGCCTCCCATGGCATGGCGTTGCACGGCAGCGACCGATAGGGGACGCATGGCGGTAAGCGAGGGCCAGTCGCTCTACGTGCCCGATCCGCTCTCGGTAAAGGCCACTGGCGAATTTGCCTGGGTGAAAGGCAAGCCCGTGACCATCTCTGCGCAGGTGGCGGGTCTAGCTATTGGCGAGAAGGTCGTGGACTACACGTGGTACTACTCCAAGGACGGCACTACCTTCAAGAAGACCGGCGCCGCCTCGCGTCAGGCAGGCAACGTGCTCTACTTGACCATCCCCGTGTGCACGGAGGCGCGCAAGGCCCCCATGGCCTGGAGAGTGCAAGTGACCACCTCCGACGGCCGCACGGCCACCAGCGACGGCATCTCCCTGGTGGGGTAGCCGTGACATGAGTCAAGGGGACGGAGGCATTTTGAGTCAAGGGGACGGAGGCATTTGACTCACCCTAAGGGGACGTGAGTCAAGGGGACGGAGGCATTTGACTCACCCTGACTCGTCCAGACCCGACGCGACCGCGGGCCCCGGGAATTACCCGGGGCCCGCTCTCTTTGTTCGGGTGTCCTGTATCCCATTCGGGTCGGGCGTCCCATTCGGGGTCGTAGTGAAAATGGGACAGTGCAGC
>JAFUCW010000036.1 GCA_017459485.1 Eggerthellaceae bacterium
GTATCGTAACGAAGATAGGAGTGGTGTTGAGTAGCACCACCGTGACGGACGCCCCGAATTCTGCCAGACACACTGTATAGAGGTAGTTGAACACCGTCACGCCGACAACGCCCATGACAGCGAACATCCACAGGTCCCGCAGCCGAACACGCAGAAAATCGCGCTTGAACAGGACCAAGAAGGCGGCAAGAAGCACGGTCGCCGCCGACATGCGGACAAAGAGGATTCCCGCGGGGGACAATCCCGCCTCAAGCAACGGCACCAGAAACAGGCTCATGCAGCCCCAAAAGGTGCCAGCGGCGAGTACGCTTATGGTCGCACGTGTCTTCTCCAAGGGAACCCCCACGCCCCTCCCCGCAACGGCAAGTCCGCACGCAAACCAGGGAAGAGCCCCCAATTGTACGACTACGATTTCATGATAAACTCTCATATCGTATAAGAGACAAGGTTTGGCGTGCCTTCTCCGCGACATAACTATTTCAACATCGGCGAGTTCTCGAAGCTTTCGCGCTGCAGCATCGTTTCGCTGCGCTACTACGAAAAGATCGGGGCTCTTATACCTGCGTACGTGGACGAAAAGACGCGGTACCGCTACTACACCTTGCAACAGCTGCACCAGGCGCGGCTCATACGCATCTGCATCGATGCAGGCGTTTCCCCCAAGCTGCTTTCGGAATACCTGAACAAGCGGGACTCGCTCGACTTCAACGAGATCATGGACATATTCTCGAGCAAGGCGGACGAGATGTTGCGCAGGGCCTACGCGAACAAGATACTCATCGCCTCGCACAAAGAGGAGTACCGCCGCTCCCTGAAGGTGGCCTCCGAAGAGCCTTCGTGGGCAACAAGCCTGCCCCTGACCATCCTCATGCTGAAAACGAAACTGCACGACAACGCCTTCGACTACCAGGAGTACCTGCACTCTGTCAGCGCCATCGTCAACATTTCCCGCGACCTAGGATTGACCACCCTTTCCCAACAGGGCCTGCGGCGCGGAAAGGACGGCAAATGGTACGCCTACCTTTCCGTTCAGCCCGAGCCGAACCTGGAAGAGCGCGTCGTAGAAAACGGGAAGATGATCGTCTACGAGGTGCCGACCGTGCCCCGCCTAAGCCAGGCGATCCACGGCAAGACCATGGAGGAATGCTTCGAAACGGCGTGCTCGACTTTCCCTGCCGAAGAGATTACGTGGTTCACCGAACTGTGGACCTACACCATGGTGACCGGCGTAAACGCTCTCGAAGTCACGCTGCGCGACACCGCCTTGGAATAGCGGTCTTGCATCTGGTGCGGAGGTATGCGCTTGTAGGGGTGTCCAGTGCTAGCGGTTGCGGGTGCCGCGGACGATGCCGAAGGCAATGCCCGCAATGAGCGCTGCCGCTACAGCAAAAACGATGAAAAGCACCCAGGGCATGGAGACGCTGCTCTCTTCGGTAACATCCGCACCGCCAACGGCAGATGGGGCGGAGCTTGCCGCACCCGAACCACCAGATGCGCTACTGCCCGATTCCGTCCCCGTCGCCGCACTGGTCCCCGAAGAACCTGCAGCCGACGAAGAGGAAGCGCCCGACGAAAGCGCACTTGGGTCGAAGTCCTGCACGCTTGCCAAGTCGACGGTAAGAGTGTAGTCCACTTCGTGCGGCTCGGACATAGCAGTAGTGTCGCCGACCACGTCATACGGTTCGTCGAAGGCGACCACCGGAATCAAGAACACCGAATTGCCGCTGGGGTTCACAGGCAGGTACTGCTTGCCAGCCACCACCATGTAGTCGTAGTTTGAGCTTGACCATTCGACTGCCACCGCGGCCTTGCCGTTGAGCACGGAGAGTTTCGCTGGAGACATGACGCTTGCACGACCCGAACCGCCCCCAAGCTCCACATCCACGACGTATTCGCCGTCGTCCATGTCCACGGCGACCGCGTCGTCGTAGGGACTGCTCGAAACCGGCTCGCCTTTGGCCCATGCCATCCCTGGCACGGAAAGCATCAAGCACATCAAAAGCGCCAATGCGCCAAGCTTCGTCTTGTTCTGCACTCCTTGCAGCATCGTCTTCTCCCTTCGGCGGACACACAAACGTGACCTCGTTCGCGAATCGCTCCTGCTTCTCTCGTACGTGACTAATACTAGACCTAACAGCGGATTTGTGCCAGCATTGCAACTCTTCCCCTGCTCGCTCAAGTGGAGGCAAAACAGAGGGTGACTTTGTGTTCCAAGCTCCCGATTGCAAGCAGTGCCCGAAACGCAAGAGCAGTGCGTGGAACACAAAACCCGTCCCTGCGTTACGCGTATTTAGCGCTCGCCATCCACGAAATAGTATCGTTCGGTTGCCGGATCGTAGTATACAACCCCTTGCCGTTCGTATCCGCTGTCTATTTCACCGTCGTCGTCGGCGTCCAGGTTCACCTCGATACCGACGATATCCTCGTTTTCGTCTACGGGCTGCATGGGCTGGGTCAAATCCAGCCCATAGTGCGAAATAAGCGCAACAAGAATGCCAAGCATCAGCACCAGCATGCAGTCGGCAATGTTGACGACGTTTGCGCTGGGGTTGACGTCTTCTTCAGTTGCCTGCGAACGCGCAAGCGCACGCCCATGGCGCCGTCTGATCATGCGTTCCCTCCTTGGTTCGCGGCTGGGGCCTGCCCACCTGCAGCGGAAGGCGCATTGTGCGACGCGGCGGAAACCTCCGAAGCAAGTGCCTGCTGGGCAGCAGATGCGGGGGCAGCAGAAGCACCCGCACCGTTCGCAGCCTTTGGCGTAGCGCCGTCGGCATGCATCTGCGCGACAGCACCGTTGTTAGCTGCCTCCAAAACGCATTCTGCGGCCGATTCGAATGCGGCGCTGTACTTCGCATACCAGGCCTTACGCAAGGTCGAAACAGCCAATGCCACAACTGCCACAACCAGCCCGAGCACCGTAGTGTCGAAGGCCACCATAAGACTTTCTGCCAGTATTTCTGTATCCCCTTCTCCTATGCCCACGATACCAGGGCCCAGGGGGATCAACGTGCCCATCAGGCCCAGCATAGGAGCAATCTTGGCGATAAGGTCAGTCGCCTTCACGCGATTATCGTAGATAGTCTGCTCTTGCGCCACGATGTTAACCGCCATGGACTCTCGCTCAACAGGCGTGGCGGATGGATGTTTGAGCAGCTCCACCAATGCATTCTTTTGCCGGCGCAGCATGCCGCTTTCCATTACGACCTTCTCCACGTCGGAGTCCGCCCGCACGTCGTCGACCAGCTGAGGGACGTTCAGCTTGAAATAGCGGCGTTCGGTGAAGAACTCGGCGATGAGCATGCCCACTACAAAGACCATGACAATTACGAGGGCGATAAGCGCCACGACCACCGGCCCTTGCAACGAGCTCGAGAGGATATGCATAATGTCGATTAGCATCTATGTTTTCCTTTCACATTACGTTCACAGGCATCGGGGCAGCAGACGCACAACACGCTGGACTACCCTAATCCACGTCTAAATCCTACCGCACGCCATAGGATGCCCAAGGCACAAATGCCCGATGTCACCAGCGACAGTACCTGAAGCGGAGTCAACCCCGCGGCGGCCTCTTCGATTTCGACAAGATCCATGGGGTCGCCGTCGCCGTCGGGAGTATCGAAGCCAGCCATAGTCATCGCGATTCCCCGCTTGGTCTCCTTGCTGCTCTGGCTGCCCGACTCCTCGTCTGCAGAACTGGAGCTGTCTGCACCATCCTCCGACGAGCCTTCGTCAGCCTCCACGCTGGACCCTGCTTCTTCAGAGCCCGCTGCGCCCGACTCGCCCCCTGCACTCGAGCTGCTGGTTTGTCCTTGCACTACTGCAGATGCCATGCCACCGGAATTCGCAGCTGGCGTGCTTTGGTCGTCTCCGGACCCGTCGTCGGCATTGCGCGAAACGTTGCCGGAAGCCGACGCAGCGGACGAGCCGGAGGAATCCTGACCGTCGCCTGCGCCCGGTTCGCCTGAACCGCCTTCGGAAGAGTCGGATTCGCCCGATTGCCCCGAACCATCCGCGTCTTCGCCAGGCGCAGTTTCGTTCCAGAGGGCGTTGACCATAAGGTCGCTGCCAACCTGTTCGAAGGAGACATCCCAACCAGCGAACTCGAACCCTTCCCGCACGGGAGACTCCGGAGCAGCAGCCGCAGAGCCTGCTGCAACCGACTGCGTCGAAAGCACGTTGCCTATGCCGTCGGTAAACGTGACTGTGTACTGTGCAGGCGCCTTGGCGGCCTCTATGGCAGCAAGGGTGTCTGCCGTGGGAATGAACACCACCTGACGCGTGTACCACTGGGACCGATCCGCGTTACCGCCGGAAAACGTCGCCATCGTCACGGGCGAATTCAGGGCGGGTATGGAAATGCTGAACCGGTGCGGCACGTATCCAGACGCGGGGTCCCCTGCCAGGTAGCTCGGCGAAGTCTGCGTGCCGTCGCCAGGGGCAAGAGCGGCCGCCTCTTCTGCGGTGCCGGGATAGTAGAGGTACGTGTAGGCCTTCGACATGAAGAATTCGACGTAGATGGTATTGCCTTGGCGCATGATGAGCGCACGTTCCTTGTTGGTCTGGTTGTCGCAGTCCACAGCGTTTTCGTACATGACGCACATGCGCGACGTAGTGCGCGCCACAACACGCAGGATCTGCCCTTCGGGAATGTCCGCCGGGTAGATGACGTCGCCAATAGAGTAGCCTCCGCCTTCAAGCTCCTGCGTCGCAGGGTAGGAATCTGCGGGCTCGTTGAAAAGCGCGAGCGCAGGAGCGGGGAACGCAACGAGCAATGCAGCGAACGCGCATGCAGCAAGGACCGCAGCGAAGCGGATTCGCACCTTCTGCAGAGAACCGAACGCCATGGCCCTTATGCTCCCCATACGCCCTGGAGGCTTGTGGCTCTGGCAGCATTGCGACGTTCGCGCTGCGCAAAACGACAGGCGAACGCCAAAGCGCCCAACGACGTCGCAAGCAGGGCAATGCCCACAACGGCGGGCAACAGGCTTGCCTGCGGCGCAGGGGCAATCTCCGATTCGTACACAAGCGCATCTAGGGCGGCTACGTCGTCGGAATCCGAAGCGTTGCGGTTGCGAGAGCTCGAACTGCCTGCTGTGCCGGCAGCAGCCGCATCCTTCTTGCTGCTCGATGCTGCGGCGGAAGTGGCCTTGCTGCTCTCTTTAGCACTTGAACTGGAGCTGGCAGCCGAAGAGGAGCTTGACCCGCTCCGGGAACTTAAGGATTGCGTGCCGCTGGCAGAAGAAGCGGCTGCCTGCGACTGCACGGAGCCACCCGCCAACCCCAGCGAAGGAGTCGTGTTGCCGCCGCCTGCGACCTGCCCTGCAGACCCGGAACCCGAACCGCCGCCAGACCCGCCGGAGTTGTCCGCTCCGCCCGAAGCGTCTGCTGCGCCTTCAGAGCTGCCGCCTTCGGCCTTGCCTCCCTTGCCCTGAGACTCATTCGAGTCGTTGCCTTTTGCGTCCTTGCCGTTGCCCGACCCATCCTTGGAGTCGTCGGTTTGCTCTTCTTTGGGAGCGTCGGGCTGCGCGTTCGCCTCGTCGATGGTGACGATCATTTCGTAGGTAATCGCATCGGTTTCCGACGTAGCTTCCTTGCCCTTTACAGAGAAGTAGAAGGTCGTGTTCAGGTCTACAGGGATCTGGTAGTACGAATGGTCGTTGGGGAACGTGCCGTCGCCGGTGTTGCGGTTCTTGTACTCCTTGCCGTCCATGTGCAGCGTGTCGGACGCGTTGGAGTCGTGCTCGATTATGGCCATAGCGCGGCCGTCCTTCACCACCACTTGGTAGATGAGGAACTTCTTGTTGCGCGGGGAGCGGCTCTTGCCCATGTTGGAATCGGAGGCAACCTTGCTCGCACCAGAATAGGTGCCGTCTGCGAGCGTAGTGGCATCGTCTAAGCCTGCCAGCGCGTTGATCGCCCATACGTTGTTTTCCAAGTAGCGCCCGTAGGTGCGGCTGGACCGGATAAGGCTGTCGGGGTTGGTTTCCTTGTTGTCCGGTTGCGGCGGGTCGTAGTCGCCGTCAAGCACGTTTTGAAGGTTTTGGGGCAGGGAATCGTAGGCGGCTTTCGCCATGGCAATGGATCCGTCTGCGTCTCCAGTGACCGCATAAGGGTCGCTTTCCAGCGCGGCGATAAGCACCTTCACCAGCCACATGCGCTCGTCGGCGGTCAACTGGCTTTGCAGGTCGGCGGGCAGCGCGTTGTATGCCTTGCCTGCCGCCTGGATGTCGACGCTGGTCTTTGTGACAGTGCGCGGGTCTTTGGGCAGCTTGTTGATGAGCGCACGCGCGTTAGCAACCAGCGCGTTTTCGTCCGGTGCGACTTCCACCTTCTTCCATTGCGCCTCTACCGTGGCGTCCGCCTTCACGTTCGCGTACGTCCCGTTCCAGCCCTCGAACGAATATCCTTCACGCGTCGGGTCGTCCGGCGGCGTGGCAGACCCGCCGTATTCGACAGTTTCGTCTTTCAGCGTGTTGCCCTGCCCGTCGGAAAACGTTACGGTGTAGGTGGCAATCGCCCACACTGCGTTGATCGTCGTATCCGAAGCAATCGGCCCAAGGGCAGCGTCCCATTCCTTGAACGTGTAGCCTTCGCGGTCAACCGAAGGCTCGGTGGCGCTGGACCCGTATTCGACGGTCTGGGTCGACACCACCGTTCCCTGCCCGTCGGTGAAGGTGACCTTGTAGGTTTTGGGTTTCCACACTGCATTGATGGTGGTGTCTGCCACAATCCCGTCGAAGGGAGCGTCCCATTCCTTGAACGTGTAGCCTTCGCGTTCGGGAACTGCGGGCGGCGCTGCCGCGCTTCCGTACTCCACGCTCTGGGTGCCTAGTTCGCCACCTTGGCCGTCGGTGAAGGTGACCTTGTAGCTGTTTATGGCCCACGTCGCGTTGACCACAACGTCGCCCTTGATGCTGGAGAATTCTCGGTCCCAACCGGCAAACGTGTAGCCTTCGCGCACAGGATCGGCCGGCGCCGTTGCCGCCTGCTCGTACGCCACGCTCTGGGACTTGATCTCTTTGCCCTGGCCGTCGGTGAAGGAAACCGTGTAGGTCTTGGGCTCCCATTGCGCGTTGACCGTCAGGTCTTCCGTCACCTTGGCAAAGCCCTTGTCCCAACCGACGAACGTGTAGCCCATGCGCGTCGGGTTGTCGGGCGCAGGCGCTGCGGCGCCTTCCTTCACGCGAGGTGACGCATACGTGTAGCCGTTGCCGTCGGTGAAGCTGACCGTGTAGTACGTCACGCCGGGCTCCAGCCACACGGCAAGGACTATCGTATTGCGCGTGATGTTGTCGAACGAAACGGGGTCCCAACCGCCGAACACCCATCCTTCGCGCGTGGGGTCTTCGGGCGCCGTTGCTCCTTTACCGTGTTCGACCTCTTCTTCTTTCAGCAGCTTGCCATAGTCGCTCTCTTGAGTGCCGTCGTTGTAGTAGAACGACACTTTGTACTTCTTCAAGGACCATTTCGCGTTGACTGTCAGGTTACCCGTGATTTTGGAGAAATCCTTGTCCCAGCCGCCGAATACGTACCCTTCGCGCTTGGGGTCCGCAGGGGCCTTTGCCGCTGCACCGTATTCCACGGTTTGAGTCGTCTTGCCGCCAATGCCGTCGTCGAATGTTACCGTGTACGTGCGCTTTTTGGACGTGAACTTCGCCGTGTACGTCGCGTCCGCCGTGGCAGCCTTCACTGTGGGATCCCACCCGCTAAACGTGTAGGTGTATTCTGCCGTTTGGGCTTTGGTGGGAGTGCCGCCAGGATACGCTGGCAAAGTGTTGTAGTCGGCCTGACTGGTGGTTTTCTTGCCGTCGACGACCCACGTTATCGTGTAGGCGTTGGAATCCCACTTCGCGTTCACGGTAGTGTCCTGAGAAATCTTGGAGAAGTCCTTGTCCCATCCTGCGAAGGTGTAACCGCTGCGCGTGGGGTTGGAAGGAGCGGTTGCAGCCTCCCCTTCCTTCACCGTTTGGGTTTTCAGCGTGGTGCCGGCCCCGTCGGTGAAGGTGACCTTGAACACGCGCGTCAGCTTGGCGTTGACGGTCAGGTCGCTTGGCACGTTGGAGAAGTCCGCATCCCAGCCTTCGAACACATAGCCCGTGCGCGCAGGAGCGCTGGGTGCGCTTGCGCCTTCGCCTTTCTTGACGTACGCGGTCTTGAGCGTGGCGCCCAAGCCGTCGGTGAACGTGACCGCGCAGTAGCCCAGCGAGCCCTTCAACTTGTCCAGCGAAGGGATGGCCAGATAGATCTGCTTGGAAGTGGTGCCGCCGCCGCGTGCCTCCATCTTGATAACGGCAACAGGCCAGGCCTTGCCGAAGTAGCTGGTGTCCAGTTCGAAGGTGGGCAGGTTCGCTTCTGTGGTATTGGGGAACCAGTTGGCCTGCTTCTCGACGTCGCTGGGCTTGGTGCTCGCGTTGTCTTTGATGCTGGCGTTCAACAGGAAGCCGGCGTAGACCGTGTTGTTGCTCGAGGCGCGCAGAGCCTTCAGCGTGCCATTTTCAAGCAACGTGTAAGAGGACGAAACGCCCTCTTTCGTGCCCACATCTTTCCACATGCCGAAGCCGCCTGGGTCTGCATTGACATCGACGAACTCTATGGTGTCGCCGTCGTAGTCGAAGGCGGGCGGTGCCGCCGCATACGCCGGTTGGGCCATGCCCGCCGCGCCCACGCATATGCCCAGTGCCAGCATTGCCGCGCACAGAATGAAAAGTGCCCTGTGCTGCACTACCCGTGCGGGGATTGCAGCGCAGGACATTGTCCGCTCTTGTCGATGGCTCGCCGCACGATATGCGGAATGCTGCGTTGTGCTCATACGAATCACGTGTCCTTCACGCTACTGCGGCTGGAGCCCAGGGCATTCGCGCCCCAGGCTCCAGCCGTTTGTTCTGCCTTCCTCTTATGGCTCTTGCCTAAGAGGAACAACGTCCAACGCCGTTATTCGGCTGCGAAACCCTGCGGTTCGCTGTCGCCGGTGCGGCCCTGGCTTGTGGTCACCTTGACCATCCAGCTCATCTTGCCCGGAGCGCGCGCGTCGGTTGCTTCGGGAACAGTGATGGAAACGGTGTCGCCGTCGATAGCAGCAGCCACGCCGGACTTCTTCCAGGTGGTGCCGTTGCTAGAGTAGTACCACACAGCCTTGGAGATGGTCTCGCCTTCTTTGAGCGTGCTGACCTTCACGGTCATGGGGATGTCCTTTTCACCCTTGACCCACACAGGAGCTTCGCCGTTGGTCAACGTCAGGTCTTCAGGAGCCGTGTAGGCAAGCGGCGCGCCTTCAGCGGTGCGCTCCATGCTTGTGGTCACTTCCACCTTCCACTGCATGTTGCCGGGCTTGCGCGCTGCGGTCGCCTCGGGAACGGTCATGGACACGGTGTCGCCGTCGATAACAGCAGCCACGCCGGACTTGGTCCAGTTCTCGCCGTCCTTGGAGTACCACCACTGGGCGGCAGAGATCGTCTCGCCGGAGCCCAGGCCCGCAACAACAGCCGAGAACGTATTCTGCTCGGGGTCGCTGTTGCCCTGAATCCATACCGGAGTCTCGTTGTTGGTGATGGTCAGGTCTTCCAACGGCATCTGGATAATATGGCCGGTGCCGTCAGCAACAACCTTGGTGTAAGCGCCAGCAGCGTTTGCCTGATCTTCGATTTCGGTGGTCAGGACGACCTTGTTGTCATCGCGGTTGGCGTTCTTGTTGCCCGCAAAGGCGGTGCTGTCCAAAGTGGTGAGAGTAGAAGGAATGGCCAGCGTGTCAAGCGCGCAAGCATCCTGGAACGCATTCTTGCCGATGGTCTCCAGGCCTTCGTTGAGCACCAGGGTCTTGATGGAATTCGCCTCCATAATGTAGCCACCAACGGTCTGGCGGAAGGCAGTCTGATTGATGGTCTTCACGCTGGCGGGAATCTCGACCGACGCGAGATAGTGGTTCATAAACGCCTGGTTGTCGATCAAGGTAAGGGTATTGGGAAGAGACAGCGTCTTTACCAGGGAGCCGCCAAAGGCATTGCGGCCAATAGTTTCGACACCCTCTGGGATGACGATCGTATCGACCACGCGCGAAAGAAATGCAGCTTGCGGGATGTTCTTAAGGTTCTTAGAGATAACAAGCTGCTCAAGGTCGGGATGCTCGTACATCTCGTTGCCGGTAAAGGCGCCGGTGCCCAACTCCTCAACACTGTCGGGGAGCACAATCGAAGAAAGCGGCGCATTCTGGAATGCGGTGTTGCCAATCTTCTTGAGCGTGTCGGGGAGCGTAACCTCGCTCAATCCCTTAACTGGACGAGGCTGATCGCCCGTTCCCAGAGCTGCCGAGAACGCAAAGTTACCGATTTCTTCCAAGCCAGCAGGCAGCATGACGGACGTGGGCACGTACGTGCGGTCAAACGCTTCGCCTTCGCCGTCTTCGGTAAAGCCGAATGTGCCCTTGCCGGATGTGCCGTTACCAATAGCGGTAATGGGCGTGCCGTCCGGGCCCTCATTCGGGATAACCATAGCCGGGTTTGCCTTGAGAACGTTCTTGCCATGGTCGGTCAGGCCAGTCACTGTCGCACCACTATAGGTGAAGCAAGAAACATCCCACTGCGAAGATTCAAGAGCAAGTGCCTCCTGCGTTTCGCCTGCAACGGCAACGTAGGACTCGGTGAACGGAAGGTAGCCATCCGCAGTGGCGGCAACGGTGTAGGTGTCGCCAATGGTCAAGACGTACTTGCCATCGGTAGCGGCAACTTCAGCACCCGCGGAGTCGGTGACTGTCACCGTTGCACCTGCAATTGCAGCGCCTGCTGCATCCTGAGGCACGAAGGTGACCGGCTGGGTCGTAGTGGCTTCGCCCAGCGTGCCAAGCTCGACCCACAGGTCGTCAGTTGCACGATACCAGCCAGGAATCTTGTCGGCGCTAGAGCCCGTGTTGTTCCAAACAGTGACGTCAAGTACGGTGCCGTTAGTCAACATTTCTTCAACTGTGGCTTTGGGAAGCTCGATGTCGTAGCGCCACCGCGCATTATCGGCAACCTTGTCCTGCTCGACACCGTCAATGACTTGCGTGCCGGCAGGCAGCATATCGTCAGAAACATAATTGCTGCCTGAAGGAATGAAGTCGTGGGACTTGACCAGCGCGACACGAGAGTACTTTCCGACAGATGCCGTCGAGCCGTCCTGGGTGAAGATGATGGTAGCCGTGTCACCTTCAACCTTCAGCAGCCTGCTGTCGGCTTCCATGTGGTTGAACATCTGCCCGTCTTTGGCATTGCTCGACTTCATGCTAGGCAGCTTGTAGAGGCCGTCTTCAAGAACAACCGGAGGATTGGTCTTCGGGGTCAACGCTTCACCAGAGAACACCACCGTCGCAGCGTCTACGTTGCTAAACTCAAGTCCCATGGTTCGATCAACCCAAGTGCCTGCCTCTTCATAAGGGGCATCTTCGGCAACGTGCATCTTCACAGCAACCTTGGCCCCATCGTAGGCAACGGTCTTTGGCCGATATACGTTGGTTACGGGCAGCTCAACTGCTCCATCGCCAGCGATTGCCGCTGCGGCTTCTTCAGCGCCCTCGACTGCAGGATCAGAAACCGCATAGATCTTGTCATACACGCCCCCGGTGATCGTAAGAGACAGGGTTGACTGCCATTCGTTAGAAGTGCCTTCGAACGACTCCGCGCCGGCGTAAGGACGCACATAGCCCTTATAAGAGATGTTTCCAGTCGATCCGACCGTCACATCCACCACTTCGCTCGACGCCTGAACGGTAGCAGACCCGATGTAGTTTCCAAAGGTTGCTGTTGAATCCTGGAGGTTGATTTCGGCGCGCCTGGCGGCAAAGTCGGACGAGTAAGACACCAGCGGCAGCACGAATTCCGTTTGGTTCTCGGGAATGGTCACGGGCACCTTATAGGCAGCCTTGGACTGGTTTTCAAACGAAGTCTCAGTCCCGTTGTACATATAGGTTGAGGAGATGGTCTCCATGTACTTCTCGCCCCAGCGCGGATCGTTGTCCTTGTTGTCGAACGACAGACCCGCTTCTTTCTGGGTACCGCTAAAAGTATGGGTAGGGGTGGCACTGTTAAGGTAGATGGTCAAATAGTCCTGCGCATCTCCTGGATAGTCTTCCAGGGTAGCCTTTACAACCCTCCACATGAGTTCTTCCGTTGTAACATAAAGGTTGTAGATAATGGGAGACTTGTCCTCGAGCTTGTCCTTGGCAGGGATGCCCAGATAGGTCTGGTACGAAGTGGTACCGCCACCACGATCGTCCGTCTTCAGGATAGCCACGGGAACCATCTTGCCACAGTAGCTTTCATCAAGCACAAACTCGGGGTAGCCTTCCGAGTTGACGGGATACCAGTTGTCCTGGTTCGCCACGTCGGCGGGCTTGGTCCCCTCGTTATCCTCGCGGCTGGCATTCAAAAGAAAACCGCCGTAGACCGTCTTGTTGCTGGTAACAAGCTTGGTCCTGACCTTGCCACTTTCATAATAGTAGTAGGAGCCCGCTTCGGTACCCTGGTCGGACCACATATTAAATTCTTCAGCCTTGTCAGCCTTGAAGAACTTAACGGTATCGCCGTCGTAGTCGGTAGTCTCTGGGACCGCACCATATGCCAGCGGTGCGGCGGACATCAGTCCGAGCGCGAACACCACTGCCAGCAACAGCGACAGCGCGGTGCGCCTCCCCTTTCCTGTTGATGCTATTACGTTCATACACGTTCTCCTTTCGTCTTTCGTGTACTCTTCGCTTCTCCTTCTTTGCTTTGCTTAAGGACAGGCGGCGTGGCGGCGGCATGCCGCAAGCCACAGGCATCCGTGCCCTGTGTGCAACAAAAAACGCACCCATCTAAAGGTGCGTGTGCTGAACCCGGTAAACAAAAAGCGTGCCTGAGCACGCCTTGTATTTACCAACAGACGCAACCTCCGGGGTTCACAGAAGTTCTGTACGTGGCGGACAGGACAAGCACTCCGGCTCTCACGGCAATGTCCCTTGCTCAGGATTCGCACCTGATTCCCTTGTCGGACCCCCTTTTCGGCGGCCACCTTCTGCCCGTTGGCTATTTAGTTGTCATGATGCTTTTATCCAGTCGCTTCACTGTCGAAACGACTGTCAAAGCACGTTGCATGCTACTCTCCTCGATATTGCTTTGTCAAAGAGATATGAACGCAGTGTGGAGATGTGTGCGTCCGCATAAAAACCCAGCTGATATAGGGTGTTTGCAGCCTCTTTTCGTACATTCAATCCAGCAGACGCACATACGACCTGCTAGCTCAAGATCCCGCTGCGCTTCCTCCCCTACGGTTTGAATATTTCCACGCCGAAAGGAGCGTTATTTGAACCATAACCCTGCTTTTTCGCGCGACACGCTTTGGGCAGATTGCGCTTTTGCCTCTAGCGCACTTGGCAGTTTCACCTAGTAGGTTCCCCATTGCGAAAAGTCTGGCCCCCGGATTACTCCGAGGGCCAGGGGCAAGCGATGTATCGGGGAAAGAAATCGCTTACTCGACCAGCGAAATGCCTTCGCTGGTTACGGTGCGGCCGGTGCTGGTAGTTACGCGCACGCTCCAGGCCATCGGGGCTTTGCGCGCTTCTGTGCACGAAGGAATCTTCACGGTTAGCTCGTTGCCTTCGAAGAAGTTCTCTGCGCCGGTCTTCTTATAGTTAGTCTTGTTCTTTGAGTAGTACCATACGGCGCTTTGCACGGTTTCGCCTTCGGCAAGGCCGTTCACCTTGGCGACGATGTCAACCGGCTGGCCTTCCACCCACTTGAAATCGCCCGCGGGCACCACTTCCAGCTTCTCCAGCTCCGTCAGAGACTGGCCGGCGCTAGTGGCGGTGCGCCCGTCGGATGTAGTGACCATAACGCGCCACTTCATGGGATCCTTGCGCGCCACGGTGCATTCGGGAATGTAGACGGAAGAATCCGCGTCTCCAACGAACACCTTGGCACCGGTCTTCTTCCAGCTATCCGGGTCGTCCGGGGTTTTGGTGTACTGCCACTGCCAGCTGGTCACCACTTCGTTCGTAGCGGGGTTCAGTCCTTCGGCCACCACACTAATCTCGGCAGGCTTGCCCGCCACCCACAACGGGGTGCCCACATGAGTCAGCACCAGATCGTCGGGGGCGACCGTCTTGGTCAGCTCGTCGCCGGAAAGGGTAATTTGCGCGGCAACCGGGTTCACGGTAAGCGTGCGCTCCACCCATGTTCCTGCTTGGTCGAAGTCGGCGCCGTCCACCACATGGAAGGCAACGGTCGCCTGCCAGGTTTCCACGTCGATCTGCGGGGCATTGCCCAGCGAATTGGCCAGCGGGATAACGAATATGCCGTCCTGCGCGCCGATCACCTTCTGCGCCGCAGCCGCTTCTTCGGCCGTGCCGATGATCGCGGCGTCGTAGTTGCCATCCGTCACCGTGAAGGTGGGCTGGCACGTGTACTTGTTTGCCGAAGGGGTGCCGATGGTGTTGATCTTGCCATCAGGTGCGACCGCCATGGTCTCCAGTACGCTGACAACCGACGCCGGCAGTTCGTCGCGGTAGTTGCCTGTGCGCACATGGGCGGCGTCCAAGTCCACCACGGCCTGGCGTGCGGTGAGGGCGCTGTCCCAGTTACCTGCGTTGGCGCGGCTGTTGGACACCGCCGTTATAGGCAGGCGGAACGTGCCAGTGCCGGCTTCGATGGCGGCCAGGGCGTCTGCGTCGGTAATGGGCATGCGGAACTGGTACTTGTCTGCCGTTCCGTCGTTTTGCACGCCGCTGCTGGTTTCGTAGACGCACTCCACTGTGGCAGGAGCGTAGTAGATCATGTTGCCTGCCGTTTCTTTGGCAGCAAACGTGGCCTTCACGGCGTCGAGGTCCGCAAGCGCGTCGTCGACCGTGCCCGCATAGACATATTCGTAGCCCTTGGCGGAAAGCGCGAACACGAAGTCGGCGCCGTTTTCGGTCTTTTCGATGAAGGCGTTCACTACCTTGAACATGGCTTCTTCGTCGTAGATGGAAAGGGCGATCGTGTCGGGCTCTTCTGCATCCAGCGGGGTAACCGTGTTCGCGCGGAAGATGACCCCATGGTCGTACCAGCCCTGCTGCATGTTATAGCGGGACGTGTTGCTGGAATGGAATGCGTACTGCAGCTGTTCGTTGAACTTGGCGACAGGATAGGTAACCGTACTTTGCTTGGCAGCCGTGTCCATGGCGATCTCTATGGCGCCTTCGGGTGCCGTGTCGCCGTCGGGTGCGGCAGCCGCAGCTTCCTCCTTCGTTCCCACGTACACCAAGCCGTAGCTGGTGTTCTTCAGCACGGCATCCAGGCTCATCTGGCCGTTTTCAACCACCAGAACGCCCATGCCAAAGTCCTTTTCGGTGCCCTTGAGCACGTCTTCGTAATAGTAGTACGGCGTGCCGTTGGCCTTGTCGAAAGTAACTTCGTAGCGCCCATCCTTGGGGACAAGCCCCTTGATGGCGTCTTCGATGGCAGCCGCCCAGGCATCCACAGTGGCCTGGTCGGTTTCGTCGCGGTTCACTGCAGCCATAGCGGCGTTCACTACCGCAGCGGTTTCGTCGGTGAAGTAGCCCAGGTTGCCCATTTCCTGGCCAGGCACCTTCGCGATGGCAGCATCTACTGCCGTCCAGTCGACGTCGGTTTCAACGGACAGCTTCACGAAGTTCACGATTATGTTGCCCAGGAATTCCTTTTCGTCGGTCACCGTGAAGGTTTGGCTGAACTGGGTCTCGCCGTCGGTTTCGCTGATGTAGGCGTGGTCGGGAACACTCCATTCGCGGGTGGTGACCAACGCATAGCCTTCAGGCGCGTCCACGGTCACGGTATAGGTTTCGCCCACCTGCAAGTTGTCAAGAACGTAGTACGTTCCTTCGGGCACGGGGACGGTAGTCTCTTGACCCGTCGAGTGGACCTTCAGCTTGACCACTTCGCCCGTTCCGTGGATGGAATAGTTCTGCTCCTGGATGCGCTCTTGACCGCGGATCTGCATCCAGTAGTAGTAGTTCTTGTGATACAGGCCGATCTCCTTGGTTGCCTGGTCCGCCACGACTTCGTAGTTTTCGGTAGCCGTGCGGTAGTCGGCTGCTTCGGCGGTTACCTTGTACGTGGCGCCCACCACCAGTTCGTAGACGCCTTCTACGGCGGCGACTTCAGTGCCTTCGGGGTCGACCACAGTAAACGTGGCACCGTCGATAGGTTCGCTGGTCTTGTTGTCTTTGGCAGTGAAGGTCACGCTTTGCACAGGCGCCTTCTTCAGGCTGAAGCTGCAGTCCTTCTGCGGGTCGAATCCCAGCGACCACACGCCCAGGCTGTCGTCAAGGTAGCCGAACTTGCTGCCGTAGGCCACTACGCGGTTGTCGATGGGAATGGTGTAGACCCCTGACGTATCCGGCGTGGCTTCGGCATACGTGGATTCGTCTTCGCCCGACGGGCCGAATTTCACCGTAAGGGTCACGCCTTCGAGCGTTTCGTTGGTGGCGTAGTCGTACACCTTGAACGTGAAGCGCTGGGCATCCAGGTACTTGTTCATCAGGACGCTTTCGGTACCTGCGACGGTGTGGGTCATGGATCCGGTCTTGTCTTCGTAGCCCGCCGCAGCAATGGTGTAGCCGTAGCGGATACCGTTGTAGAGCTTGTAGCTGCCGTCCGCCTCTGCCGTCACTTCGGACTTGTCGTCCCAGCGATACACCGTAATCTGGGGGTTGGCAACCGCTTCGTCTAGCTGGTCCTTCACGTCGAAGTCGACGGCCACCTTGCTCTCTTCCGCCTTAATAAGCGTAAGGGTGAGCGTTTCGCCGTCCTTCTTGGGCGCGTAGTCTTCCTGCGTAAGCAGCGTCTCTTCGGAGCCCGGCACCACGTAGCCTTCGGCCGACGCGGTAACCGTATAGGTGTCGGGCACGGTCATGGTGTAGGTGCCGTCGATGGGTTCGAGCGCCGTACCGTCCGACTTCGTGACGGTAATCTGCGCGCCTTCGATAGCTTCTTTGGAAACCGCGTCCTTCACTTCTATGGTCACGTGGCGGTCTTCAGGCAGCGGCGACACGGTAATAGTGAAGGTCTGCTCTGCCAGAGGGTCGGCGCCGTAGTAGACCTCGTCGGCGTCGTACTGGTTGTAGGACGTGCCCTGCGGGTAGAGCTTCAACGTTGCTGTGAAGGTCATGCCCTGGTCGCGGTAGGTCGCCTTCGGGCTGAACGTGACTGTGCCGTTAGACCCTTCGGGGTAGCGAATCTTCTTCAGGTTGCTGCTGGAGAAGTACGTGGTGCTAAGAATGCTCTTGTCCACAAACCAGCCGGAGCGGAACTTGCCCGACTCCGCCATCTTGAAGACGACGCTGCTGATCTTGGCGCCCGCCGTGCTGTAGTAGGGAATGGTGACGTTGGCGTTCTTGCCAGTAACGCTGGCGGCCGTGGCAGCGGTGACCACCTTGCCGTCCAGGAAGAACTGGTTCAGGTAGCGCTGTGCTTCCTGCTGGGCGGCTATGGGCAGGTCGGTGCTGTCGCTTGTCTTGGTCAGGTCCGCTTCGTTTATCTGGAAGTCGTGCACGTAGTAGTACTTGTCGGGCGTGGTGTCCTGCTAGCTGAAGTGGCTTGCGGAGCGCGCCGCGTACACCTTGGGCTGCCCTAGCTCGATAGGCACGGGCCAAAAGGTGTAGGCGGAACTGCCTTCCATCTGCAAGCCGCCCAGCAAGTTGCCGAACTCGCCGCCGACTTCCTTTTGCTCTTCGGCGATTGCTTCTGCGACGATAGTGTCCTTGGTGGCCGTGTCGGACACGTAGAAGCGATCTGCCCCGGTGCCCTTCATGGTAACGACGGCCGTCGCCTTGCCGTCCTTCACCACCACGGTGGCCTTCGTCACCATGATCATGCCGCTGGCGTCGGTGGTGACGTCGGTGGCAATGTTGGTAGCTTCGTAGGTGCCGTCGGCAAGCGTCGTATCCGCCCATGCCTGCTGGCTTGTCGCAGGCAACAGCCCTGCCACGCCCAACGCGAGCACGGCAAACAGCACTGCCGAAAGCGCCTTAAGCGACCCTTTCCTCTTCGATGCCAATACGTTCATGCACCCTTCTCCTTTCGTTTCCGCTTGATGCTTCGGTTCCTTTCGAAGAAAACGCAATAAAAAAAGCGCTCCGTTGGGAGCGCGCACAGCAAGGCATGGTAAGCGCTTCGTGTACTCGAAGCTCCAGCCTGGTTTGGTTTTCGCACAACCCCCCGGGGTTCACAGAAGTTCTGTGCGTAGCGGACAGGACAAGCAGTCCGGCTCTTACGGCAATGTCCCTTGCCCAGGATTCGCACCTGATTCCCTTGTCGGACCCCTTGTCGGTGGCCACCTTCTGCCCGTTGGCTATTTAGTTCTCATGATGCTTGTTGGCAGCCGTCTTGCAGAAAAACTGCCTCAAAGCACGTTGCATGCTAATCACCTCGACATTGCCTTGTCAAAGAGATATGAACGCAGTGTGAAGATGTGTGCACCCACTGAAAACCCCAGCTAACATGCAGCGTATACAGCCCGCTTCTCTACCCTTTCAGCCCCTGGTGCTTTCAGTTTCAAACGGGTTAAAAACCTCTACGCCAAGTGAGGTTGATCCCAGCTTCTGCCTGCCTCAGGCGAGGCGAAAAGCGCACCTTTGCACTAGGTCACTTCTTCTTGCCGAACTTGGCGATCAGTCCCACGCCCACGAACAGGACGACCGCCAACACGACCGGCCAGACGCGGAACTCGGGGCCACTCGAGCCAGCGGATTCGCCGGCTGCCCCCGATGTGGTCGCTGCCGCATCCTGCACGCCTTCTGCAGCGTTGCTCGCCCAGGCGACGTCAGACAGTAGCAGCCCGGCCGCAAAAAATGCCGCAACCACAACACCTGCCGCGATGGCAACCACAGCGGCAACGGACCCTGCCGGGCGGCGCATAATCAGGGACGCGCGCAGACCGTGCCCGCACAGTTGGTGTCCACTCGAATCCATTGCGCCTCCGATCGTCGGTGCCCCCACGCCATCTACACCATGGTACTACACTTCGCGCCACACCAGCCCCGCATGGCAAAAGCGGGCCTTAGTGCATAGAGAGGGACGCCTTTGCTTCTACCGAATAAGACTTTTGCCCCGTAGCGGCGAGTGGTTCCGGCGTTCGTAGAACGCCGGAACATCCTACTTACATTGCGCAGGAACCATGTCCCACTTGGCCTGGTCAGTGTGCAGCTCGTGCTCGGCGCGCTCGCTGAGGGGAGCGCCGTAGATCTCCTTGTAGA
>JAFUCW010000394.1 GCA_017459485.1 Eggerthellaceae bacterium
GTCGCCGGCGTTCTGTTTAGCGCCTTTGAGCAAGCTAATCCGAATGACAGTTCTACGAGTGAGAATGGATTCCTGTTGTATATATTCAGTATATCTAACATGTTAGACAAGAGTCCTATATCCCGTCTATCTGCTGAATTGCTATACTTATCGAGCATGTTAAAAAGCACCTACTTGTGATTATCCATTGGTCTGCCGAATGAACATTCTTGCCGTCATACCTGCTCGTGGGGGATCGAAGGGGATACCCCGCAAGAACATGCGCTTGATGAACGGCCGTCCGCTCATCGAATACGCCATTTCGAATGCGCTCTCGAGCAGGCTTGTCACCGACGTGGCGGTTTCGTCCGATTCTCCTGAAATTCTTGCATTCGCATCTCGCTTTGAAGGCGCCGAAGCGCTCGATCGCGATTCCGGCCTTGCCGCCGATGCCGTCACGCTCGATCCGGTGGTTTACGACGCAACGGTTCGCATGGAACAGCTGCGCGCAACGACCTACGACGCGGTGGTCACGTTGCAGCCAACGTCGCCCCTGCTTACAGTGGCAACGCTTGATGCGGCGTTGGAGGAATTCGCTTCCGGAAAGACCGATTCCCTGATCAGCGTCGTGAACGATCCTCACTTGAGCTGGCGCGAATCGGAAGACGGGTCGATCGCTCCCGCTTACGAAAAGCGCTTGAACCGCCAGCAGCTGCCCCCCGAATACCGCGAAACCGGGGCATTCCTTGTGGCCCGAAGGCAGTGCGTCACCCCGGAAAGCCGTTTGGGCGCCGCTATTGGCGTGTTCGAAGTTCCCGCGCACGAAGCGTTGGACATCGACACGACGGAGGACTGGATTGTCAGCGAGGCCATGTTGGGTCGGAAGCGCATCGCATTTCGCGTGGATGGGTATCCGGAGCTGGGAATGGGGCATGTGTTTCGCTGCCTCACCCTTGCCTACGACCTGGTCGGACACAACGTCGTGTTCGTGTGCAACGCTGCGCATCGCGAAGGCATCGACAAGCTGCGCGCTTCCAATTTCGAAGTGGTCGAAATCGAAGATGACCGAACGTTTTTCGACTGGCTGTCTACGGCACAGGTCGACATAGTGGTAAACGACATTCTGGACACGGCCGCCGACTACATCTTGGCGATCCATCCGCATGTGAAGCGCATCGTGTCTTTCGAGGACTTGGGGCAGGGCGCCCGCTTGGCCAATGCAGTGGTGAACGCCATCTACGAAGGCGCATCGTCGCTGTCCAATGCGTACACGGGCGCTTCTTACGTGTGTCTGCGCGACGAATTCTTCACCGTGCTGCCGAAGGCCTTCTCGCCCGCCGTGGAGCGCGTGTTGGTCATGTTCGGCGGCACCGATCCGTCCGACCTTTCGTCGCGGCTCTATGCCTTCGCCCAGAGCTATCGCGAAAACGGCGGCATCGCAACGTTCGATTTCGTTCTGGGCCCTGGGTACCAGGGCGCTTCGGTGGTCGACGATCCCGAAAAGGGCATATCGGTTTTCCAGGACGTTGCCCGCGTAAGCGACCATATGGCCCGTGCAGACCTGGCGTTTTGTTCGCAGGGGCGCACCACGTTCGAATTGGCCGCCATGGGCGGTCCTTCTATCGTGCTGGCGCAGAACGAACGCGAGCAGCTGCACACGTTCGCCCAGATGGAAAACGGATTCGTGAACCTGGGTTTGGGCAGTGCGGTGTCAGACGACGACATTGCCAAAACTTTCGAATGGTTGGTGGGCGCGCATTCCGTACGCCGAGAAATGCGCAACCGCATGCTTGCAAACGACTTGCGCTCGGGAATCAAGCGCGTCAGGCGCATCATCCTTGGGGAGGCATTATGAGCAAACTGATCGAACGCATTACATCCGGGCAGTTCAC
>JAFUCW010000395.1 GCA_017459485.1 Eggerthellaceae bacterium
TGAACACCATCCCTGTTAGCCTGCGAAGCAGGCTCGTTAGACGCATGAAGCAGCGGAGCGCACGATGAAGAATCTGAATCAGCGAAGCGAGATTCAGATTCTTCGAGCAGCGGAGCGGCTGACGCGGAACCGTCCCCCGGCGCGCCCTCCGGAGCGCCCCCCGCAGCGTCAGCCTCTCCGCCGTTCGCCAGAACGGCGGAACCGAGCAAAATCGCAGGCTCACCTTCGTAGAGCGCTTCGCTGCAGAGGCCCAAAAGGGCACTCGCCGCGTCGAACAGGCGCCCAACCGACGAAGTGTAGGGCGTATTAATGTCCTGGTCGATCATGCGCTGACAAATGTCGGCCTCGTCCCCCAGGGCTTCGAGCAAGCAGGATGCAGCAGGATGATCAAGCAGGTCGAAAGACCAGAGCACTCCGTATGCACAGCGCATCGGGTGTTTAATGGCCGCTGCTGCGCCTGGAAGCGGGAAATAGGCGAAGTTGGCAAGACGCTCGTAGGTGTCCAAATTGGCAAGCAGCACTTCCCCACCCCAAATGGCGCCGTCGGGACCAAATCCTGTTCCGTCGAATGCGAATCCCACAACGGGTCCCTCCAACCCGTTTTCCGCCATCGCGGATGCAATGTGCGCATGGTGATGCTGCACTTTGACTACAGGCAACGACTGACCGGCCGCCCATTTGCTTGTCAGGTATTCGGGATGCATGTCGCAGGCAACCAGGGTCGGATGCAAATCGAACAGGTGCTCATAGATGCGTTTCGAATCGAGCCAGGAATCGTACGTCGGGACGTTTTCCATGTCTCCCATGTGCTGAGATACGAACGCTCGCCCATTGCCCAGTAGGCAGAACGTGTTCTTCTGCTCCGGACCCGTAGCAAACACCACGTTATTCCCAGGTTCCACCAGGCTTCCCGTACCAGCGGAGGAGGGCGCATCCGAGGGGATGGGTGCGCCCTCGGCGACCGTCTGAACACCGTTCCTGAAAGCCTGCGAAGCAGGCTCGTTAGAAGCATGAAGCAGCGGAGCGCACGATGAACCTTCCGAATCGGCGAAGCCAGATTCGGAAGTTCGAGCAGCGGAGCGGCGCGTCGCCGAGGGGGCACCCGTCCCCTCGGATGCGCCCTCCGGAGCGCCCTCCGCGGCGGCGGGTGGTTCCGCCGTTCGTAGAACGGCGGAACTGAGAGGAAGCGGCGCATACCCACGTGCGCGCCGAATGAACTGAATGGCGGTCTCTCCCTTGTCGAAGTCGAGCACGCGTACCACCGAATCGTCATAGCGAGAGCGAATGGATCTGTTATTCCCCAATAGCGCGTCGGCAATGCCAGCAAGCGCAACACGTGCTACTTCGTCGTCGGTCTGAATTGGTTCGTCGTGCACGTTGCCAGACGTGAACACCAGCATGGAAGCACCTGCGCGCTCTTCAAAATCGTGCATGATCAGGTGCTGCAGAGGCGTTGAGGGAAGCATGACGCCCAATTCAGGAAGAGCATCCGCCAAACCTGGAGCAAACTCGGCACCCTTTATCTTGCGCAGTAGAACAATGGGCCGCGCCGACGAGCAAAGCAACGCCTCCTCTTCGGCGCTTACCTCGCACCACGAACGGGCAGCCTGCACGCTTGGTACCATGACAGCAAACGCCTTGCCTTCACGCCGCTTCCGCCGGCGCAGTTCGGCAATCGCATCGACGTTGGAGGCGTCGCAGACCAAGTGGAAGCCACCAAGCCCCTTGACTGCCACAATCTTGCCCTCTAGCAGCATCTCCACTGCACGTCCAAGAATCGCATCCGACTCTGCACGCGTGGACCCCCACTCGATCTGGACGTCCCTGTGCGTACGCGCATCCCCTGCCTCACCTGCATTCGGGCCTGGATCAAGCACAGCGAAATTGATCGCAGGACCGCACTCGAAGCATGCGTCAGGCTGGGCGTGGAACCGACGGTCTGCAGGATCGACGTACTCAGAAGCGCATTGCTTGCACATGTCGAACGACGCCATGGACGTTTTCGCGCGATCGTAGGGCAGGCCATCGATGATGGTGAAACGCGGGCCGCAGTTCGTGCAGTTGATGAATGGGTAGCGAAACCGGCGGTTTGCAGGGTCGAAAAGCTCCTGCAGGCAATCGTCGCACGTGGCAAGGTCGGGCGACACCAGGGTGGTCTCTTCCGTCTCTTCGGAGTCTGAAAAGCGTATCTCGAACGACGTATACCCCTCCAAAGGCACTTCCCGCATGTCGATCCGCTTGATCTGCGCCGCAGCTGGAGGATTGTCGTGCATGTCCATGACGAACTCGTCGACAAGCTGCTCTTCGCCCTCTGCATGGATATGAACCCCGTCGACAGCGTTGAGCACCCAGCCGTTGACAAGATGGCGCTTCGCCAAACGGTACACGAATGGCCGAAAGCCCACTCCTTGGACGATGCCTGTTACGTATATGTCGAGAGCATTAAGCATAGGCGTTTCATCATATCGCAAAGAGCTGGAAACATCGGCAGAACGACGCTTCTGCGTCACCTCAATAGGTGCTATTGGCGGCAGGCCCGACTATCTTTCAGCAACAACAATGCTCCGATATAGGCAGCATTCTTACGCAAGCGAGCTGCAGATGCGGCGAACCACTTCGCCAAGTTGACGCAGCACGATGCTCGAATTGTCGGGCAGGTGGACATGGATGCAGCGCCTGCCCCGTTCGTTGAGAATTTGAAGGTCGCCTTCGGCTTGCGCCTTTGCCAGCGAAGCAAGGCTTGGCGCAGGAGCGTTTTCCAACGGTATGTCTTTCAGTTCGCCCGCAGACACGATGAGGAATACGCCGTTGTTCGGACCGCCCTTCTGAAGCTGCCCTGTCGAGTGCAGGTAGCGTGGACCGATCTCCAGGCATGACGCAACACCGCGCGCTGTCGCAACCGAATGGCGGATGGTCTCGAGCGCTTCGCGTCGTCCTTCGCCTGCAAAGGGCACGAATGCGTTAAGCGCGAAATAGTCTCCAGGCTGGATGCTGTCGATTAGGGCATGCAGCGCCACTTCCAAACTGCGCGCACCTTTGAACTCGTCTCCCAAGCGCACCTCGACAGTGCCCATGGAAAGGCTTCCGATGCTGTCCTGCACGAAATCGGGCTCGGAATGCCCCTTTTCGAGAATGCCCATCACGGCCGCCTTCGACGCCGCGACGTCGGGCTGGTCGAATGGGCATACTTGCATGAGGTAGCCGCACATGGCAATGGCGTACTCCCACATGACGAAGTGCTCGGCAAGCTCGCGCACGTTTTCGATCGAGTATTCCACGCATGGAATATCGGGGCTCATGTAGGAATAGCTCATCTCAAAGTTCTTGCGCTCGTCCCAGAGGTCGGTTTTGGTCTTGTACATGAGTGCCACGCGGTCGCCCGAGTCTTCGGTAAGAACCAGCGGGTCGATTTCGATATTGGGAAGAATGCCCTTGCCGCACTTGCCCAAGCTTTCCGCCACCAGCTGCTCTATCCACAGACCCAGCACGCGGCCACGCTTGGGCGCCAGAAAGCTGAATTTGTCGCGCCCTGCCTGAGAGTTGTCAAAGAGAAATGCCGCCAAGCGAATTGCCGGATTGTCGGCAGAGTCTTTGCTGCACTCTTCTTCCGCCGTGATCGCATGAGACATGAACTCGTCGATGTTAATGCCCACAAGCGCCGTGGGGACCAATCCGAACACCGAAAGCGCGCTGAAGCGACCGCCCACAGATGGCTCGCCCACAAACAGCCCATACCAGCCTGCCTCCGTGGCGATGTTTGCCAGTTCGGTGCCTGGGTCGGTGATGGCCACCAGCTGCTTGGTCACCTGTTCGGGGGAAAGAACCTTTTCCATTTCCGCCCGCACTGCTTGGAGCATGAGACGCGTTTCGATAGTCGTGCCGCTCTTCGACGACACGATGACCATGGTCGATTCGGGCCGCAGCCCCGTCATTATCGAGCGCACGCGCACCGGAGAATCCGAATCGAGCACGCGAAACTTGACCGTGACAGAGTCCTCTTTGTTGTACTTGGTGATGGTCATGGGAGCCTGGGTTGACCCACCTTCGCCGATAAGCAGAACCGAACGCATTCCCGAAGCAATCGCGCCCTGAGCGAACTCGACGATGCTGCTGACCGGATAGGGGGGCTTGGAGGCAAGATCGACCCATCCCATATAGTTCTTCGCCTGCTCTTGCGCGTCCGCATCGAACGCGAACAGGGTCGTGTCTTTGGCGTGAATCCTGCTTGCGACCTGGTCTTTGACCAGCAAGTCGACAGAGGGATAGAGCGGTGCAGTTCCGGAAGATACCATTATTCTCCTTGTTAGATTTCGAGCGCCTTCTTAAGCGACGCCACCCGCCGACGAGATACGGGAACCTGTTCGTCGCAGCTATCGAGCGAAAGCAGCAAGGTCCCTCCTGCAACGCTTTCGACTTCGGTAACCAAAGACAGATTGACCAAATAGCCCCGATGCACGCGGAAAAAACCATGCCCTTCGAGGCGCTTTTCAAGCTGGGAAAGAGACGATGTGCTGAAATAGCGCCCGTTGTCCGTTTGCAGGTAGGTGTAGTCGTCGCGCGCCACCACGAACCTCACGGTGTCCACGCCGATAAGAATCTTCTTGTTGTTCTTCTCTACGGGGATGCGTTCGCTCCGCTGCGCCTGGGCCTGAAGGCGCACCTGTTCCCACACGCGATCCACCGCCTGGCGCAGACGCTCCGTTTCTACGGGCTTCACCAAATAGTCAATGGCATGCACGTTGAACGCATCGAGCGCATATTCGCTGTACGCTGTCACAAACACGACCGCAGGCGGGTTCTTCAACGTCTGGAGTGCTTCGGCAAGTTGCAAACCCGTTGCTTCTGGCATGTTGATGTCCAGAAAGACCAGATCGCATGGATGCGCTTTCAGGCGATCGATGGCTTCGCGAACGTTGGAAGCCTCCGCGACAACCTCGACCCGACCTACTTCATCGAGCAGGAAACGCAGCTCTGAGCGCGCTGGCGCTTCGTCGTCTACGATGAGAGCTTTTATCACGCACACACCTCATCTTTCATAGCGCCCAATGCGCTGGCGCTAACCTGCTGCGCAAATTATAGCCGTAACGACACTTATGCGCGTATTTCTCGCCAAAACCCCACCTTGCGGCCTACAGCACGCTCCGGCACGCTTCCAATTCGGATGGATCGCCTGCGCTTGTGCGCATCAAGGAAGGAGAAGAGCTCTGGGTGCGGATCTGCTATCGCGCCGAGGGCAGGTCGGTATTGGCGCATGCGCCCTTCAAGAGCAGCATGACGCGCGTGCCTGCCCCTTCGCTACTTTCCACCTGCATAGACGACCCTAGCCCGAAGTAGCCTTTCACGCGCTCCTGGATGTTGCGCATGGCAATGCCCAGGCTGTCGGACGACTCTCCGCTTTCTAAACCGGCTTTAACGTCGCTGGTCATGCCCACTCCGTCGTCGGACACCATCACAATAAGGTCGCCTTCAGACCGCCTTGCCTCGCACGCGACGTGCAACGTGCCTTCGGAGGGCATGCCATGCCTTACTGCGTTTTCCACCAGAGGTTGGACCATAAACGCTGGCACCAGGCAGTTTTCTGCACCGACTTCCACATCGGTCGAAAAGCTTAGGCGCTCTTCGCCGAATCGTGCAACCTCGAAGCCAAAATAGCGTCTGGTTTGGTCGAGTTCACGCTGAAGCGTGATCAGGTCCGCAGAGTTCTCCAGCGTGGATCGGTAGAACACCGCAAACTCGCGCAAGAGATCGCGCGCATGGTCGGGGTCGGTTCGGATTAACGAGGCGATCGTGTTTATGGTGTTGAACAGGAAGTGGGGATTGATCTGGCTCTGAAGCACTTTGAGCTCCATGGAAGTCGCAAGCTTGCGCTGATCTTCGAGCGCACGTGCCGAAGCCTGAGTGGAAAGCAGCTCCGCAAAACCCAGCACGATGGATTGCTGCGTTTCGTTGATGCGCCGAGCAGAAGGATAGTAAAACTTGAGCGTGCCGATCGTTTCTTCGCCAAGAGTCAAAGGAGCAATGATGGCAGCACGCACCGTACTCGACTCGGGCAAGCCGATTTCATCTTTCGTGCGAAGCACGCGCGGAAGCCCATCGTTAATGACAGCTTGGGTTACCGCCGTAGCGATGGGAGACCCCAACGGATGGAGTTCGGAGTCGCGGCCGGCATAGCCCAGAATGCGCTCCGTGTCGGTAAGGGCCACCGCCACTGCAGAGGTTGCGGGAAGAATACGCTCGCATATCCGTTGAGCGCTTTTGGAAGACATGCCGTTTTCACTCATGAATTCAAGCGTGTCGGACGCAAGCGTAAGCATGGTATCCGACTGGGACGCCCTAATGCGATCGGGGTCGAGCCAAATTCTGATGAGCAGAATGAGACTCACCGTGAACACACTGCCACCTATGAAGAGCGCCAGTATGGCACGCTGAGGATGCACCAGATTAACGAACAGCACAGTGCCGGAAACGGCCGCACTAAGGATGAGCAGCACTTCCGCAATGCGAAAAGCCGTGCGACGTTCGATAGCCATGCCTATCCCCCAACCACGAATTCGTTGACCGCCAGCAAGACGGCGACCACCAGCAAGAACAAACCGAACCCCAGTCGAAGCGAACGTTCGGGAATGCGTTTGACCAAATTCGCGCTGAGCATGGCCGCAGGAATGGAGCCTGCCGCCACGGCCAAGCCAATTGCCACGTCCACATTGCCCAACGCTCCCTGCGTAAAGGCCGCCGAAGCAGCGATAATCGCAACAGCAAACAGCGACGTTCCCGAAGCATGCTTCATGGTAATGCCTACGCCGGAAAGGAAGATCGGCACCATCAAAAACCCGCCACCAAGCCCAACGTAGCCGCCTGCCACGCCAGCTGCAATGCCCGCAACGGCGCCAAGAAGATATTGCCTTCGGGACAAGCGGGGCGTCTTGATAGGCTGCGTGCTGCCTTCGCCCTCCCCCAATGCGGACGTTTTGGGAACGGCAAGGCCCTTGCGTATCATCGTCGCCGCTGAATAGGCAACCACCAATGCCGCTGCTGTCATGACCATCCATGCTGGTGAGCGCGACGCAAGCCACACACCAATGGGGGACGTGAGCGCACCGCAGCCGCCGGCAACGAGCGCAAGCGGCACAATGCACGTTTTATTGCGGACGTGCGAAACCGACCCCCCGATCGAGGTGAAAATCATAGCGAACATCGACGTCCCCGTTGCCGCCAACGCGCTCATGCCGAAGCCCAGACGGAACAAAGGCACCATCATCGATCCACCCCCCACGCCCAAGATGCCTGAAAGGGTGCCGATGACCACACCGCACAGCACCGCCGCAACAACGAGGAACACGCCTGGGTCCTTTGCCGCTATTCGGCTAGGTTAAGACGGATTTCGCCTGTCGAACCAGGATCGATGCTACGCACCAAAGCGGGAGGCTCGATGTCCATATCGTAGGAAACCATTGAGCGCAGCAGCGTGGAAGAAAGCTGCCTGTCTCCTTCGGTACGCGCCATCACTTCCGGCCACGTCGTCTGGAACTCGAAGTAGTTCGCACAGTTCTCTTCGGCATAAAGGGCAGCCTCGTGCGCTGCGGCGCTTGCTGCCTCGCGGTATGCCGCCTTGTCGGGACGGCCGAAACTGCGCAGCCATGCGGTCCGCCTGATACGCTTTTCGATTCCCTCTTCCAAAAACGGTCCCGGATAGGGCTCGAGCGATGCAGGCCTGATTTGCTGCAAATCCACTTGGGAGCGGCTGTATTCGACTTTGCGAAACTCGTAAAGCCAACGGTAGATATCCTGGCGAAAACGTGTTCCTTCGCTGCGAGTCTCGGGAGGAAGGTGCCGCAGCGTCCTCTGGGTGTCGAACCACATGTCCGAACCGTACATGCGCAAGTTAAGCAGGTAGTCCAGGTCCTCGCCGCGCA
>JAFUCW010000396.1 GCA_017459485.1 Eggerthellaceae bacterium
ACACGCGTGCCCTCGACCTGCCCCACACCATGCCCGGCATCGGTGCCGAAGACATGCTGAAGCTCTACCAAGGCGCCGACTTCGTCATTACCGACTCGTTCCACGGCACCGCGTTTTCCCTGATCTACGAAAAGCCGTTCCTGGCCGTGGGAAACGGCATCCGCGGGTATTCGCGCTTCGAAGACCTGCTGGGGCGCTTCGGCCTGACCGACCGCCTTGTCTACGACCGCGACCTGGACCATTTCAGCGCAACCGAAGCGTTCTTGCAGCCGCCTGACTACCAGAAGGTGGGCGCCACCATTGCCCAGGCACGCGAAGACTCGCTCCAGTGGCTTTCCGAAGCGCTCGAGGCGCCTGTGACCGAGAAATCCGCCGTCGCCTTCGTGGACGTGACGCACAACATGGACAAGGCCATGTGCATGGGGTGCGGCGCCTGCGTGAGCGCCTGCCCCACCGACGCGCTTGCCCTTGAACCGGACGCAACGGGCTTCTTCCGCTCCGTGGTCGACTACGATCGCTGCGTCGAATGCTCCGCGTGCACCAAGCTCTGCCCCGCAAACCAGCTTCCCCCCACGAACAACACCACCTCCCCCACCTGCCATGAGTTCGTGTCGTCCGACAAGAAGGTCCTGCGCAGCTCTTCGAGCGGCGGCATCTTCACCACCATGGCGCGCGAAGTGTTCAGGCAAGGCGGCGTGGTGTTCGGCGCCGCATGGACCGACGACCTTGCCGTCGAGCACATCGCCATCGAATCCGAGCGCGAGCTGCACAAGCTGCAGAAGTCCAAGTACGTGCAAAGCTACTCCGGATCCATCTTCCGCAGCGTCCGTTCCTACCTTGACGAAGGGCGGCTCGTCCTGTTTTCGGGCACTCCCTGCCAGACGGCGGGACTGCGCGCCTTCCTGAAGCGCGACTACGAGAACCTGGTCATCGTCGACATCCTCTGCGGCAACGCTCCTTCGACCATGTTCTTCAAGAAGTACGTCGACCAGGCCTTCGACGGAAACGCTGCAAGCTACGAATTCCGCTACAAGGACGACGAGTTCACCTGGAGTTGCTCGCACATGAAAGTGGGACTGAAGTCCGGGGACACCATCGTGGTCAGCGGCGAGCGGCAAGACGACTACCAGCGTGTGTTCCACAACCATGCCATGTGCGCCGTCCATTGCGAGAAATGCCGCTACCAGAGCCTGCCGCGCTTTGGCGACCTGACCATCGGCGACTTCTGGGGAATCGAGCGGCGCGAACCCGACCTTGACGTGAAAGACGGCGTGTCGTTGGTGCTGTGCAACAGCGAAAAGGGAACCGCATTCTACGACAGCCTTCCCGCAGAGGCGGCACGTGTGAACAAGATGGTCCCGCTCGAATGGATGGGCGGCAACGGCCACTCCCTGGCTGGCGGCAAGAATTGGGGCTCGCCGACCCGCGACCTGTTCATCGACGCTATCCAGCGCATGCCTTTCCGCGAGGCGGTCGACTTCGCGCTCAAGCCTAACCATGGGCACTACCGTGCGCAGTACGAGCGATCCAACGCCTTCCTGCAATACGACGCCAACATGCTCCATTTCCGCTTCGAGCCCGACATCTGGGAAGAAATCGTCCGCGAAGGCAGGACGCACCTGATCGTGAAGGAGGGCAAGTGGAGCCTGGGGCACTACGCGCGGCTACCGCTTGCCAAAGCGCTCGAGAAGGGCAAGCGCTACCGCCTTTGCGTGCGCTTCAGGATAAAGTCGCAGGCCAACGTGCTCAACTTGCACGTCATCGACAGCGGCAGCAAGATCTAGCAACTGGTCCACTCCGAGCCTCTTGAGGGAAGGCGCGACGGGACGAAGTGGGTGGAGTGCGACGTGAAGTTCGCGCCCGACGCCGACTTCTTCGACGAATTCATGATCGGTGCTGCGCAGGTCAGCGGCCCGAACAATTTCGTCGCGTTCGACTACATCACCATCATGGAAGCCGACGATCAAGCAGCACCCGCCGCAAACCGCTCCACCGTCAAAAAAGTGGCATC
>JAFUCW010000397.1 GCA_017459485.1 Eggerthellaceae bacterium
CAGATTCCCGCTAAGCTCTCTTACCTTTTCTGGGGACCGATCGTGCATCTTGACGAGGCGAGCGTTGCGAAGGTGCTTTCAAAAGAGGGAGCACGCGCAGACGAGGCGCTTCACGCATGCCGCGAGGTTCTTGCAGACGAGTCCTTGCCATGGGAATGCGATGCTCTCCAAGAAAAGTGCAAAGAGCTGTGCGGTCCCCTTGGCATGAAGCCCAAGAATCTTTTCCAGCCTTTGCGCGTTGCCGTCTGCGGAAACATGGTTTCTCCCCCTTTGTTCGAAAGCATAGAGCTGCTCGACCGCTCGGACGTGCTTTCCCGCATAGACCAGACGCTCTCAGAGGTGTTCTAGGTGCCAACACCTGAAAAGGAAAAACCAAGACAGAAGCTTGTCGTTCTGCCCGAGTTCTGCACGCATGCAGCAGGGTCCGAATGCACTAGATGCCGGCATTGCTGCCCTCATGGCGCGATCAGCCTGCCCGACGATCTCAAGCCCCCAAAAGTCGACCATGGCCTTTGCAGCGGTTGCGGTATTTGCTTCGGAGTATGCGACGCGTTCGCGTCCACGCGCATGTCGCTGTTCGACCTTCATGCTCGCATCCGCCGTATAGCAAGCGATGGAGAGCGCGTCTATCTTACCTGCAACGAAAACGTCTTCCCCGGGTTCGAAGTGGATCACAACGTGGTTGTGCTGCCTTGCCTGTCCATGCTTTCGCCTGAACTATGGACGCTTGTGCTTGCCGAAGGCATACGCATGACAATCGCGTGCGACCTGAAATACTGCGAGGACTGCTCGCGCGGAGGCGACCTAGGAGGAGAGCTTTTTGCCCGAGCGGTTGAAATTGCCGAAGAGCGCACAGGCGAAAAGGTCCTTTTCACGTTTAGGATACCTGAAAAGAAGAGCCTGATCGGCAAGTATGCGGAAAACGGCACGAGCGACCGACGCGACGTGTTCACCGGGTTTGCTGTCGATGCGGCAGAGATAGCAACGGGCAAACGCAGGCTGCGCAATTCCGAGGTGCTTAAGGACTACTACCAGCGCAAGGAGCGACAGCGTGCGGCCATGAGGCTGCATTTGGCAAGCGAGTCTCCTTACGGCACCGTGGTCCCGGCAGGCAAACGCAAAAGGCTCATGTTTCCCAAGCAACAGCTTGTGCTCGAGTCGATTGACGCGCGCCCCGACATCGCTTCCTGCATTCCCGTTGCGCTCTCCTGCACCGACCACTCTTCGTGCACGTTATCGGGCGAATGCGCTTCGGCGTGCCCCACGGGAGCACGTTGCGTAGACGACGGTGCAGTGAAGGTCGATGCCCATTTTTGCATTGGCTGCGGCATATGCGTCGACACGTGCGAACAGGGTGCATGCAGCATCGAAGAGGATGACGCGACCGCACTTCTTCCCGACAACGCCAACAAGCCACGCGAAATCTGACCACCGCCAGGCTTTGCAAGATGACTATGCGCATGGAGGAGCCATGAACAACATGTTCGAAAACGACGAAGCATTCCTTGCCCAGGCGCGCGCCTACTTTGATGGCGACACCTTCGTGTTCCGCACTATCGGCATGGAAGTGATTGCTGCTGCGCCTGGCCATGCGCTGGTAAGCATGGAAGCAGAGCCGCATATAGGAAACGCGAAAGCTGGCGTACACGGCGGTGCGCTTTTCACTTTGGCCGACATTGCGGTCGCCGTGGCGGATTTCAACCCCGACGAGATCAACATGACCGTGGATGCATCAATACAATACCTAGCCCCGTCGAAAGGATCGGTGCTCTACGCCCATGCGTATGCGAAAAAACGCGGAGGTACCATGGGGTTCTACCGCGTGGACATCGCTGACGACTTGGACGCAACCGTTGCCGTAGCTTCATTCACTTACCTTCATCGCCCTTTTCGGACTGCAGAAGGCTAGAGAGCAGGTCTAGCACCGCATCGAGCAGACTGTCGTCTTCGGAAAGACCGAAGAAGCGCATGGGTACCTGCAGCTTGCGTGCGGAAGAGAGGTATCGCGAAGCGGAAGCGCGCAACAGCTCCCACATCTTCCCCTTTGGCTGAGCTATTGGCTCGAAGACCACCTTGCCGTTCACAGACGAGACGACGGTGCAGCCCAGTTCACGTGCAATCACCTTAATCTCAGCCTTCGTGAACGCATTATGCGCAGCTTGGGGCATCGGACCGAACTTCTGAACGGTCTCTTCGCGCAGGCGTTCGACCGCATCAACGCGCTCCGCGGATGCGATTTTTCGATAGAGCAGAACGCGCATGTCGGCGTCGGGAACGTAGTCTTCCGGCAGATAGACATGCTCGGGAATATTGACCGTGATGTCCGAAAGAGCGTCAGGGATCAAGTCACTCGTCTCGATCGTCCCTTCGCGCGTTGCCTGCACGGCCGTGGCGATCATGCTAGCGAACAGGTCAAAACCGACCGCGCTCATGTTGCCGCTCTGCTCGGCGCCCAACAATGTGCCTGCACCGCGAATCTCCAGATCGCGCAATGCGACTCTCATCCCTGAACCTACATCCTGGTGTTCGTCAATGGCAGTAAGGCGAGACAGCGCCTCTTCGGTCAGGGGAACCTGCTCGGGAAACATGAAGTACGCGTACGCCTGCCGGGAAGAGCGGCCTACCCTACCCTTGAGCTGGTACATCTGCGCAAGACCCAAGCGCTGAGCATCTTCGATGACCAGCGTGTTCGTGTGGGGGTTGTCAATGCCCGATTCGATAATGGTCGTAGCGACAAGGATGTCGATTCGCCCTGCAGAGAACTCCTCCATGACTGTCTCGAGCTCGTATTTGCTCATCTTCCCATGAGCTACACCGACGCGTGCGCTCGGTGCGACGGCCAAGACGCGCTCGACTGCATCGTCTATTCTCATCACGCGGTTGCTCACGTAGTAGACCTGTCCGTTTCGGTCAAGCTCGCGCGCGATAGCTTCGCCGACTATGTCGGGATCCCACTCGCCCACATGCACCTTCACGGGACGGCGGTCGTCTGGAGGCGTGAGGATTAGGCTCATGTCGCGCACGCCCGAAAGCCCCATCTGCAACGTGCGCGGTATGGGAGTGGCCGACAACGTAAGTACATCGATCGACTCGCGCAGGTTCTTGAGCTGCTCTTTGTGCCCTACCCCGAATCGCTGTTCCTCGTCGATGATGACCAGTCCCAGGTCTTGCGGGTTCACATCGCGGGAAAGAAGCCGATGCGTGCCGATGAGCACTTGCACGCTGCCATCGGCGAATCCCTCGATGGCATCGCGTTGCTGCCGAGTGGTGCGAAAGCGGCTTAGTACCTCCACACGCACCCCATAGGGAGCAAACCGATCCGTAACAGTAGTGAAATGCTGTTGGGCCAGAATGGTCGTAGGACAAAGCACCATGACCTGCTTGTCGTCCTGTGTAGCCTTAAACGCTGCGCGCAGCGCCACTTCAGTCTTGCCAAACCCGACGTCTCCGCACAAAAGGCGATCCATTGGCTTGGGTGCGCACATGTCGGCCTTGACTTCTTCGATCGCTCTCATTTGGTCGGCAGTTTCCGTATAGGGGAAGTCGTCTTCCATCTGTCGCTGCCACGGCGTATCGGCGCCGAATGCATGCCCTTTTGACGCAAGACGTCGCGAGTAAACATCTACCAGGTCAAACGCAAGCTTGCGTGAAGCCTTGCGCGCCTTGGACAGAGCACGCGACCAGTCGCTTGTGTTGAGCCTTGTCAGGCGCGGACTCGATCCTTGCGGCCCCACGTAGCGCGTCACGCGGTCAAGCTGCTCCACAGGAACGTAGAGCTTGTCGTCTTCTGCGTACTCGAGGAGCAGATAGTCCCTTTCCACTCCACCCACCTCTTGACGCACCACGTCGCGGAAGAAAGCGACGCCATGGGCAGAGTGGACGACGTAGTCTCCGGGGGCGTAAGGGAAGGTAAGCTCGGTGACGTCTACGTGTTGCGCGGCCCTACGCGCCGTCGAACCTTGCGTGTCAGATATGCTCACAAGCGCGATCTTTGCCTTTGGAAGCACGAAACCGAGCGGAAGATCGACATCGGCGACGTTGACAACTCCCTTCTGAAGGCGCGTGGGCATCGACTTCTGCCGGTCGAGCACTTCGACGATGGGGACGCTTCTGTCGACAAGTTCGAGCTTGATGTCTTCGCGAGCACGGTAATGGGGAACGCAAAGAACCGTGGTGTATCCGCTTTCGCACCAATTGCGAAGCCTTCCAAACAGCTTTTCGGGATCCCCGGCCACATCGGTCCTCTTGACGGGCATCTGCGCATCGAACGCTGTCCCTACGCGCGTGAAGCTTTGATACGTTGCACGCTGGCTTGCTCCGAAGTCGAGCTGTTTGGGATCGACATAGTGCCCCGACACCGAAATGCTGGTTCCATGCGCACGGGAAGCAAGATCGTCATGCGCATGCAAGGCGTCGTCGAACAGGGAACGCGGCTCGACAAGGACCGTCAGGGCACCTTCGGGCAGGTAATCTGCGAACGTGCCCGGATGCTCGTAGAGGTAAGGGAAAAGTGCGTCTAACCGGTCGTCTTTGACCCCAGCCTCGATTTTCTCGAGCAATTCGCGCAGTACGGGATTGGTCTTGGCAGGATTGTGAAGGCTTTCTCGTGCCCTGGCCAGCGCCCGCCTGGAAGGATCGAGTTCGCGAACAGGAAAGACCTCCAAATGATCGATCGAGCGAATGGTCTGCCCTGTACCGGGTAGTATGCGGCGCATATCTTCCAATTCCTCCCCGAAGTAATCCAGCCGGACAGGGTAAGCGAGGTCTGCAGGAAACACGTCGACAGTGCCCCCCTTGACGCAAAACGTACCGGGTCCTTCAAGCTCGACGGTGTTGTGGTAGCCCAAGGATTCGAGAGCATGCGCAATGTCGTCATAGCCGACCGAATCGCCTTTCCACATGCTTCCATTGTCCAAAGAGAGCACCAGAGGATCGTATATGCGTACAGAAGCCGGAGGTAGCAACCTCAAAAGCGCAGCGGCCGACGCAACAATCACCACGTCGCGATTGCACGAGCACGCATAGAGTGCCCGCATTCGTTGCGCGATGCACCGCAGGTCAACTCCACGTTTGCTCCAGGGCGTGTCGGTACGAGCGGGATAGCGCATGACGAACTCATCGCATAGAAAAGATGCGAGCGATCGGGCAAATTCGTGCGCGCCCTCGTCTCCAGGAACTACCGCCAACGTCAATTGTGGCGTACGAGCAAAACGGGAAGCAATCAAGAAAGGGCGAGCAGATTGGGCGACCATGCACGAAGCATCCTGCCCGCCATCGAGACGGGCCCAAAAGGGCAGGAGATCTTCACAGGACTCCAATTGCGGCACAAGCGCATCGACAAGACGCATAAAGGCTGGCTGCTCCAATCAAAACGACACAAAAAGCCGCACATACGCGGCATGAAGTATAGTATATCCAATCAAGCAAGCAGAAAAGCGCTGGAGGTGGATCATGTCGCGCGAAACCAAAGCAGCAAAACGAGAGCGGGCAGCGAAGGTGGAAGAACGCATGTTTTCCCATTACGGCCCAGGAGAGCCCTCTTTGGACTACGACAGGGACCCGTTTCGACTTGTCTGCGCTGTTCTCCTGTCCGCCCAATGCACCGATGCCGCCGTCAACAAGGTTACGCCCAAGCTCTTCGGTCGCTATCCCACGTGCTTCGAACTCGCCTCTGCCAATGCGGAAGATGTGGAGGAGATCATTCACTCGCTCGGATTTTTCCGTTCGAAGGCGGCAAACCTTGTCAAGCTCTCGCGCAAGCTCGTAGCAGAATTCGACGCAACTGTACCCAATGACCTAGACTTGCTCCAAAAACTACCTGGCGTGGGAAGAAGGACCGCCAACGTCGTGATGGCCGAAGCATTCAAGAACGCACAGGGAATCGCCGTGGACACGCACGTCTTTCGTATAGCGCATCGTCTGAAGTTCGCAGGTCCTTCTGCAGACACGCCCGACAAAACGGAACGAGCACTGCTCGACCTTCACCCCAAGGAAACCTGGCTTTATATCAACCACCAATGGGTGCACTTCGGCAGGGAATTCTGCTTGGCGCGACGACCGAAATGCGATCTGTGCATCATAGCCGATCTCTGTCCGTCATCTGGTGGTGGAAACCATTCATAACCGGAGTGCCGCCTAGCGCCACCTTGACGGAAACGCCCCTGCCGACAAGCTCCGCCAAAACGCAGTCGACCAGATCGGGGACATGCTCGTACACCGCTGGTGTAAGCCCTACCGTCGCCTCGGCGGGGAAGGCATTTTCTACTTGCATTCCCAGGCAGACACCCTCGCACTCGTAACCAAGAAGCGCTGCGGAGTCAAACAGGTCCGAAAGCGTCAAGTCGTGAAGCGACTGTGTCCCGAACGCACGCTTGGCAAGGTCGGAAGGAGCGTAACGAAACAGCGTCCCTGGTGGATGCCCTGTTCCATCAACGGCGTCGACAGTGATGATGACATCGTAGTCGCACACGTCGTTGATTCGCCCCAGAGTCAGGCAGCCTAGGTCGAACAGGTCCACTCCTTCGGAAAACTCATACGAAGAAAGCTCCTCGTACACAACCGGGCCGATGCCGTCGTCGAGCATGAGTTTGTTGCCCACGCAATACAATGCGATACGTATAGGCGAATCACTGGAAAACTTTTTTCGATCATCAGGCATTTCTTGGCTTTGCGATCCCCTCTTGCAACAAAAGCGACGCGCTCGGTTGCTCGTCCGACGCTCCCCTGCACCCTAACAGGGATGGAAGCTACTAACGGATTCGCACCAAGCGCGCCGACACTACGCACGTCAGCAGACTACGCTGCAACGGCAAACGTTACACCGACTCGTCCTCGCCAGAAAGAGCATGCGTGTGGATATCGTAGGTGTAGCCACCATGCTCCTTGTTTGCGAACATGAGCTTGAGAAGCGGCTTCCCTCCTTCGATGATAGACATGTACACATGGATGATCATGAAGATGATGAACACGAACATCATGAAGTAATGAATGATGCGCACGCTCATCAGGCCGCCGACCGCATTCGTGAACACAGCGAAAATGCCCATGTTCATCGTGGGGCCCCAGAGGCAAAAGCCTGTGTATGCCATGAAAAGGATGAGAAGCGGAATAATGACATAAGCAGTCTTCTGGAGAGGGTTGAACTTGCCGGAAAGCGGATGCTCCTTCTTGGCAAATAGGTAGAACTTGATCCATGCAAGAAGCTGGCCCTTGTTGTCTGCCTGAGGCATCCAAGACTTGATGTCCTTTTGCGTCTGACGAGTGCCGCCCGCAGGAGCGGAGTTGATCACGAAAGAGAGCACCACGCGCACGATGCAGTTCACCAGGATGACGATTCCGGCGAAGATATGCGCTCCACGTGCAATGCCCATGATTGCCGGGAAGTAGGGGAAGTGGATGATGAGGCCCGACAGAATAAGGATGATCATGCACACGAGATTGATGTAGTGCGTGACGATAAAGGGAACGGGATGCGCTTCACGATAATGAGCAAGATGAGCCATGCTACTTCACCCCCCAGGGACTGACCACTGTGTCAAAATGCTTACCCGTCGCAGGCTCGCTGATGTGCACCGCACACGCTGTGCAAGGATCGAAGCTGTGTACGGTGCGCAATGCGTTGATGGGCATTTCCACATCGCCCACGGGAACGCCGATCAGCGCCTGTTCCATAGGACCAGGCGTTCCGTCGGGGCCATGCGGTGCTATGTTCCATGTGGTGGGAATGATAATCTGGTAACCAGATATCTTGCCGCCATTCACATGCTCGGTATGGTAGAGTGCGCCGCGCGGTGCCTCCCAGAATCCCGTACCGTCGCCCGAATTGGTTTCAGGCTCGCGGAAGAACTCGGAATCGCCGCCCTTGAGGGCCTCGATAAGCTCGGCAACCCAATCCTTCATAAGAGAAGCCACGTACAGCGTTTCGATCTGCCGCGCGCCCGTGCGTCCCAAAGTGGACTGAAGCACGTCGATGCGACCGGGCACGCCCAGCGTCTCGAGCATCCCGTCGATCTGCTCGACTACGAAGGGAACGCCGCGCTTGTAGGCAACGAGCAGACGGGAAAGGCCGCCTGCCTCCATGCATTGCCCGTCGTAGGCAGGAGCCTTGCACCAAGTGTAGCGGTCTTCGATGTTGTACTCGGTGTATTCAGGGTCGGTGAGGCCTTCGTCACGCGGGTTGCGCCATTCGACATCGTCTGGCTTGTACCAGGAATGGCCCGTGTATTCCTTGATAAGGTCTTCGTTGACGTCGGCAAGCTCCAGGCCGTCCTTAAGCACGCCAGCGGGCAAATACCGCTTGTTCATCTCGAAACTTGCATCCTCGAACACGCCCCATGCCACATAGCGGCCGCAACCGCCGCCCCACGTAAGCGCGTCCTCGTAGAACGGGACGAGAGCGATCGTGTCCTGGACCATGGTGGAGGCGACCCAGTCGTAGATCTCGTTGACCAGGGACCAAAGGTCATCGAGCTTCTCTTCGGTAGGAACGAACATCGTGCCGCCGGGAACCAGCGTCATGATGTGAGGCATCTTGCCACCCAGAAGGCCAGAAATCTCCGACGCCTTCGCCTGCATCGTCAGCGCCTCGAGGTAATGGGCGGTGCAGATCAGGTCGAGCTCAGGAGGAAGTTGGTACCCCTCCCCGCCTTCCGAATCGAACCAGTGACCACTGAAGATGGAAAGCTGCTTGTTGTTGGCGAACTTCGTCAAACGCTCCTGCAGCGCATTAAGGTCGGTGTTGGTGGACGTTCCCACACTTACGGCAAGGTCGTGTGCGTCTGCGGCGGAGGCCTTCAGCGCATTGATGGGGTTAACGTAGTCGGGAGCGGCCAAATTGTAGAACCACAGAATGTGGCTGTGCAGGAACTGGGCACCTTCGAGCAGGTTTCGGATGATGCGTGCATTGTTGGGGATGGTGATGCCAAGGGCCTTTTCCGCCGCGATGGAAGCGGAATGCGCATGGGACACGGGGCACACGCCGCAGATGCGCTGCACAATCATGGCTGCATCGGCGGGAGTGCGGTCCTGAACCACCAGCTCCATGCCGCGGAAGCACCCGCCGGAAATCCAGCAATCGGACACGACGCCGTTGGTGACTTCCATCTCGACGCGAAGGTGGCCTTCGATTCGGGTTACGGGGTCGATGATCGAGCGAGTCATTATTCCTGGCCTCCCTTCTGCGTTTCGTTGTCAGCTTCAAGCTTCTTTGCAGCTTCTGGTCCGTCGATGGCGCGGACAACGTCGATGTAGTCCTGACGCTGCTTTTCGGAGAACTGATCAGCGGAGACGATGGTCGACTTACCTTTCTCGTCAATGATGACGCGATCGGCACTGTAATCGCCCACGGCAGTGTCGGGATGCTTGGCGTCCCATGCACGCTGTTCTTCGAAGCGGAACTTGCCCTTCATACGACCGGACTTCTTGATGCCGAAGCCATGGATGAGCACCGCTGCTGCAACGATGCCAGTAAGTCCAAGCGCGATAGCCTCAGGCTGGACGACCCAGTTCCCACTGCGCAGATCTCGATGGCGCTGGAAGAAGGGAGTGTTCACTTCGACCCAATTATGCCCGGTGTCGTTCGGATCTGCCTCGCAGCACCCGATGCAGGGAGCACCGGACTCGACGCACCAGCTCCGACGGCGGTTGTACCGCACGACGCCGCAGTTGGCTTTGGTCTGCGGACCCCGGCAGCCCAGAGGATAGAGGCAATAGCCTTTCTTCTCCTCTTCGCTGCCGAACTTGTAGACGAATTCGCCGTTCTCGAAATGGCCGCGGCGCTGGCAATTGTCGTGCACCGTCTGGTTGAAGATGAGAGCAGGCTTGTTTTCGGAGTTCAGCTCGGGAAGGGTGCCCATGAGAACCACGTCGACGAGCACTGCAACCAGTCACTCGGGATTGGCCGGGCAGCCGGGAATGTTCACGACAGGGGTTGAAATGCCGCGCTTGGCCATGTACGCCTGGCAGCCGATAGCACCGGCAGGAGTGCCATAGGCACCCATCCAACCGCCATTGACCGCGCAGCTACCAAGAGCCACGACGCCGAAAGCACTTTCGGCGGCCTCGGCGAACGCGTCGATACCTGCAGTATCCGCCACGCGAAGCGCCATGCCTTCCCAGCCCTCAAGCAAAGCACCTTCGTAGACAAGGATGTAGTTTCCCGCACAGTGCTTGATGGTTTCCGCTTTTGCTTCTTCCACGGAATGACCTGCTGCGAAAGAAAGAGTTTCGTTGTAGTTGCACGAGATCATCTCGAGCACAACAGTCGCAGGATCGGGCTCGTCGATTTGCGCAAACGCTTCGGTGCATCCGGTGCAGGACGCGCCTTCGATCCAGATCACTGGGTAGAGGTTACCCTCTGTGGCGCCAATGACGGAACTTTCGAGTGCGTGAGCCACCTGGGGAACCGTAAGCTGGGAAGCACCAGCAGCCGCAGCAACCGCCCCGCATAACTGCAGGAAGCCGCGGCGAGTTACCCCACGTGAAGCCAGGAGCTCTTCGAATTTCGTTCCCAAGGCCTCATACTCCATGTGTCCACCTCCTAGGGGTGCAACGATGAACAGTCTGCAGATAGAATTATCGCCTATAATCTCAAATAGAAAGCATGAAATCTGCCAACGGCATCAACAAAAGACAACATTAGGCATGTGGATGATAGGTTTTCTCTCCATTAGAAAGAGAATCACA
>JAFUCW010000398.1 GCA_017459485.1 Eggerthellaceae bacterium
CGCCCGAGCGGCGCGTTTCGGGGTTCACCGTGGACTCGAACGTCGCACCACAGATGGTGGGGCTGATGTCTTTCCAATCGAATTCGGCAGAAGCCTCCTGCCACAGCGTGAATCGGAGGTCCTCGTCGAACTGCGGAATGGCGAGGTCCGCCTCGAACAAACCTCCAGTGACATAGGGAAACGCAGCAAGCTCGTCAGAGAGGTAGAGCGCCTTGCGCTCATCGGGCAGGCCATTCTTGCCATCGGGTGTCTTGAGCACTTTGAAGAGGTCGCGAAGAGCACCGGCCATGTGCTCGGCCTTGAAACCCCTCAAATAGCTGAAGAACGCCTGATGCTCTTGAAGCAGCCCAGAATCTTCGGCGTAGAGCAAGAAAACGATGCGCGTGATAAGGATGTTCAGGCTTCGCTGCTCGTTCTTGTCGTTTTCAATGTCGTTGTAGCGCTGCGAAAGCTGGTCGTAGAGCCTGCCGACCACTTCGCCGGCAGCAACCGACAGCGCCTTCTCGCGTTCTGCACGGCTGCCCTCTTTGCGCGTGAAGAACGAAAAGCGATGGACCAAGTCAGGCAATTCGTCGAGCAGAATGGTCTCGAAATCGTCTTGAGGGGATTCCTCGTTCAGGTCGTAGATGCGGATTTCGTCGAAGTTGCACGTGATGATCCAACGGGGGCTTTGGCTGCGCGGCATGTTGTCGGCGTACCATTTGGCCTGCGCATATGGCGTGACCATACGCGCCTCGCCGCCTTCGCCCTTGCCGCGCTCGTATGCCTTGTCCAAGTCCACACCACGGCTCTTGTTCTCGATGAGAATGCCCATGTCCTCATGCAGCACGTCGATGCGCCTGCCTTGCACCTTGCGCTCGAAATCGAGCACGTGCGTGGCATTGGGAATGTCGAGCACCTCTTGGCAAAGCTCTATCCAGAACTTGTTGGATTCGCGCTGCTCGTTGCCTTCCGCCGCCCGCCATCGCTCCACGAATGCTTGAGCGGCCTTCTTCTGTTCGAGTTGGTCCATCACCGCAACCTGTCCGAGTCGGGTTTGCAAAAGAATGTATCGGCAATAGCGTGCCCACCATGCACGTAGGCGTTACTCGATCTGGTCGATCATCGATTGGAGCTCTTTGAGGTCGCGCAGGCTCATGCCGCCGGGAAGCCCGGGCATGCCGGCGCGCTTGCGCTTCTTCTTGCCCTTTTTGCCCTTCTTGCCGCGGACGGGTTCGTCGGTGAGCGCGGGAAGATATTGCTTCATCATCTTCTTGGTCTCGTTGTACTTCTTCAAGACCTGATTCACGTCGGTCACCGTCACGCCAGCGCCTGCCGCTATGCGTGCGCGCCGCGAACCGTTGAGGATGTCGGGCTTGTTGCGTTCCTCTTCGGTCATGGAGTGGATGATGACCTCCATGCGATCGAGGGCCGAAGTGTCCACCTGGCCCTGCGAAAGCGCGCGGTCGCCGCCGGGAAGGGCGGCCACCAGCTTGGAGATGCCGCCCATGCCGCGGATCTGCTTGTTGATGGTGAGGAAGTCGTTGAGCGTCAGCTGAGCGCGCATCATGCGCGCGGCTTCCTCTTCCTCGAGCTCTGCCGCCTGCAGCTCGGCCGCGCTTTCGACCAGGCTGACCACATCGCCCATCCCGAGAATGCGCTTCGCCATACGGTCAGGATGGAACTGCTCGAGCGAATCGGGCTTTTCGCCCGAAGAGATGAACTTGATTGGCTTGCCCGTGACCTCGCGGATGGAAAGCGCACCGCCGCCGCGGGCGTCACCGTCCATCTTCGACATGATTACACCGTCGAAGTCGACTTGCTCGGCGAAAGCCGCCGCCACGTTGACCACGTCCTGACCGGTCATGGCGTCAACCACCATGAGCCCCTGGTCGGGAGAGACCGCC
>JAFUCW010000399.1 GCA_017459485.1 Eggerthellaceae bacterium
CGCACTTTTGTGCGGTCTTCGTCGGAGAGGATGCCCAACCTGCCAGTGTAGGGGTACCGTCCCGTTTCCACCACGTCGGCGCAGGTGAGCAGCTCCGTGCGCAGGCGCTCGGTCAGCATGACCGACAGCTCGAGCGACATTTCGTGCGCGGTCATCTCTTCGATCGGCTTTCCCGAAAGGTAGGCGGTGCCGCCGATTTTGGCCAAGTGCCCGGCGATGGTCTTCAGTATGGTGGACTTGCCTGCGCCGTTCGGGCCGATAAGCGTGACGATCTGGCCCGGTTCGACGGTAATGTTCACATCGTTGATCAGCGGCGTGCCGTCGTAACCGACGACAAGGCCCTTCGTTTCCAGCACAAATTGAGTCATCGTCGCCTCCCGCCCGCTACTGCATACGCTTCTGGCGGCGCAGAAGGATGGCGATGACCACCGGCGCGCCGAAGATGGCAGTGACGGCGGAGATGGACACTTCGGTGGGTGCAAAGACGCTGCGGGCGATCAAGTCGCAGAACAAACAGAAGATGCCGCCGCCCAGAAACGCCGCCGGGACCACCACAAGGGGTTTGGAGGTGGCCAAGAAGCGCTTGACCAGGTGCGGAACGGCAATGCCCACGAAGCTGATCGGACCGGCGAAAGCGGTCACGCACGCGGCGAGCAAGCTGGAGAGTAGGATGAGCGCGATGCGAAACGCGCGGATGTTGACGCCCATGGACCGCGTGTATTGCTCTCCCAGTTGAAATGCTCCCATGGGTTTCGACAGCAGGAACACAGCGGCGCTTGCCACGAGTACGACCGCCGTCATCAGGCCGATGTCGGACCAGTTGATGCCAGAGAAACTGCCCAACGACCAGTTCTTCAGGTTCACGATGTTGGCGTCGGAGGCGAACGTGATAAGGAAGTCGGTGGCCGCCGAGCAAATGTAGCCGATCATCACGCCGGCGACGATGAGCATGCTCATGGAGCTGATGCGTCGCGACACAAGCAGGACGAAGATCATGGCGATCATCGACCCGACGAAAGCGGCGAGTATCATCATGCCGCTGGACATGACGCCGGCGTTGCCCACGACCACGATCATCATGAGCGCCACCACAAGCTTCGCGCCGCTCGAAATGCCCAGGATATAGGGGCCGGCAATGGGGTTGTTGAAGAAAGTCTGGAGCAGGAAGCCTGCAAGCGCGAGCGCACCGCCCAAAAGGCCCGCGGCTATCAGGCGTGGCAGCCGGATGTTCCAGATGACTTGGTAGTAGGTGCTTTCGGTGTCCAGTCCGGTCAAGATGGCGCCTAGATCCCGGAGCGGGACGTTCAGGCTGCCGATGCACAGGTTTGCCACCACGAACACTACGAGCAGCACAGCAAGCGCGATGAACACGCTGGTGACGCGCGCACGGCGCACTCCTTGCCCGAACTCGTCGTTTATTTGGTCTTGCCTTTGCATCAGGCTCCGTTCTTCGAATGCGGGGCAGGGAACAAGTCGGTGCTCCACGTCATGCAGCTTCGGACGTGTCCCTTATCATACCTGTTCCGGAGCACCGATTTGCCGTCTGTTCGGCTCTTACACAAGTTGGCGCAGATAGGTCAGTTCTCCCGTGGCACCTTTGAACACGCTGTTGAGGTCGGCTATGATGCCGCCCGACTCGATCATCTGCTGGTACATGTTCTGGTCGGTGACCCATACGTCGCCGCTGCTTACTGCTTTGAACTCCGCCAGAAGCTCGTTTTTGGCGAGCAGGTCGGCAAGCGTGTCGATGCTGCTGTCGATGGAGGAGTTGTAGATGATGATGTCGGTGTCCTTTGCCGTGGCGTAGAACTGCTCCATTTCGAGCGTGATGCTGCTGGTGCCCGATTCAGCTGCGTCGAGGTCGTTGAAGGCATACGTACCGCCCGCTTGGTCGATCATCGTGGTCACGTAGTCACCTGGCTTGCGCACCACGGCTCCTCCGTTGCTGTTGATGTAGAAGAACGCGACGGTTTTGTCCGTAGGAGACGCGTCGATCGCCTCTGCTTTCTCCACCTGCTCCTGGAACACCTGCGCTGCCAAGTCGTCCTTTCCTAGCAGGGCGCCGTAGAGCTTAACCCATTCCGCGCGGCCAAGGGGCTCGCTTTCGTAGCTCGACATCTCCACGAACACGGGAATGCCCAGTTCGACAAGCTTTTCGCGCACGTCGGGAGTATGGTTGATCATGGTCGATTCGACGGCAAGCTTCACGCCGCTCGACAGCAGCAGCTCATAGTCGGGCGCGCTGTACTTGCCGCCGTAGAGCATGCTGCCGTCGTCGAGCGCGCTTCGTATGGACGGGATGTACCAGTCTTCGGGCTTTACGCCTGACACGCTGATCGCATCCACCGCGCCGAGCGCGTCGAACAGGCAACCGGTGTCGCTTGCCACTAGATAGATGTCGCTTAAGGGTTGCGGGAGGACAACGATGTCGTCCGCCAAGCCCTCAGGTGCACTCGCCCCTTCGGGAACGAACAGGTAGCGACCTCCGTCGTAGAGGCAGGCCAGCTGGTAGCCGCCGTCGAAGTAGTCGACAGTGAAGCAGGTGGCGTAGTCAAGCTGCATGCTCCCCGTGGGCTGCATGCCGTTGCCCAGGTCGGTGTTGTGGAAGTTCTCGACCAGCTTCGTGTACTGGCCGGTTCCCGTTTCGCCGCCACTCTCTGCGGAGCTTTCCGCAGACGATTCGGCAGAGGCGCTGTTGGACTGGCCGCTTGGCTGGGAGCATCCTGCAAGGGCGCCGCCAATGAGTAGTGCCAAAATCAGGCAGGCGATGGAGCAAAGCAGGCGCAGCTGGTTCGACCTGTCATTCGCAAAGACCTTCATGCTGCCCTCCTGCTCGAAAGGATACTTGAACGACAAATAGGTACCTGGTTCATTTTCATCGGTTTCGTCATGCTGCGGCATCCTGTTCGCTTGCGGGGGAGTAGAAGATGATGGTGTGGTCGTACCAGCGATCGCGTCGTTGGCCCCAGGCGGCAACGGTCAGCTCCTCGTCGAGTGCGGACACCGGTATGTCGAAGGTGTATTTCCCGCTGGCGTCCGCGGTGTAGTCGTAGATGTCGGCGTCGCTGGCGCTTTCGGCTTCCTCGGACGTGCCGAAGTACCACCGCGAAAACCCTTCGCAAGGCATGGTTACCGTTGCCGTGTATACTCCATCTTGCACATGCAGCACGCATGCTACAGGATGGAACATGCTCGAATCGGTCTTTGTTTCGATGTCGTAGTCGCCGTTTGCAAGGCTGCTTGCGACAGAGGAGCCTGCAGAAGCTGCGAGCGATTCGGCTGCGGAGGAATCGGAGGTGGACGAGCGAGCGCTGTCACTTGATTCGGTGCCTGCAGCGCAGCCAGCGAGCATCAGCACGGCGCACAGTGCAATGATGAGTCGCGCCAGAGACATCCTGTCGTTCGCAAAGACAGTCACGGTCGTTCCCCTTTCGAAACAGTAAGCTTGAAGCCTAGTGATCAACTTGTACGCGGTTCTTTTTGTCAGTGTGCTGAATGTGTGCTAGAAAAGCTGCAGACACGTATGCACGAAGGCGGCAGAAGGAAAGCCTCCTGCCGCCTTGAAGCACTGTCTTTACAGGGTGGAAATGGCTGCGGCGACGTGCTGCACGTAGATGTCGTCCACAGCGTCGAGCTGCCCCAGGCCCTCGATGACGCTTTGCACCTCGAAACCGGCGTTCTTCATGATGGAAGCGAAGGATTCGGGGTCCTCTTCGTCGGCCATGTCGTTGTTGGCATGGTCGCCGGCAACCACCATCATCGGGCGCAGCACGGCCTTGGTGTAGCCGGCCTTCGATGCCGCCTCGGCAACGTCGTCGAACGTGGGCTCGGCCTCCACGGTTGCCACGAAGTAGTTGTCGTAGCCCAGGTCGGTGAACACGCCCTGCATGGTTTCGTAAATGCTGTTCGAATCGGCCTCGGTTCCATGGCCCATCAGGCAGATGGCGGTGCTGTCGTCTTCGTATTCCTCCATGGCGGCCTTAATTGCCTCTGCCACGGCCTTCTGGTCGGCGTCGCTGGCCAGAAGCGGCTCGCCCAGAGCGCACTTTTCGAAGCTGGATTCGTAGTTGGCCAGGGCGTCCTTGATGTCGGTGTACTCGAAGCCGTCCATCAAATGCGTCGGTTGGACGATGATCTCCTTCACGCCGTCTTTGATTGCGCGCTCCATGGCTTCTTCGAAGTTGTCGATGTGGCGCCCGGTGTCTTTTTCGATGTGGTCGATGATGATCTGGGCAGTGAAGGCGCGGCGTACGTCGTAGTCAGGGTACGACTCGCGGATTGCGGACTCGATTGCGCCGATGGTAATGTGGCGGCTATCGGGGAAACTGGTGCCGAAGCTGGTGACAAGGATTACAGGACGAGCCATTTCTTCCTCCGTTGTTTGAGTGGTCGACGACGATGCAGCAGCGGCTTCTGCGCTACTTTGCGAGGCTTCTTCAGCGCTCGACGATGCCTGGGCTTCCGCAGAAGCGGAGGCAGAGGCCGCTTCAGAGCTGGACGCAGCAGTCCCGGACGAGCAGCCTGCCAGGCCCGCTCCGAGCGTGGCGGCTCCGACGGCGGCAAGTCCTGCGAAGTGCCGTCGCGTCAGGTTAAGTTCCGACATGTTCTCTCCTTTCGCAGAGCATCGCGATTTCCCTCACATTGTGCGATGCCAATGTGCGTTCGATGCGAAGTGCAGCCTTTCCAAAAAGAAAGCGCCCTCGCGGGCGCCCGGATCACGTCGGATTTGACGACGCGTTACTCCGGGGTTCACGGAGCTTGAAAAAGCGTTCGCATGCTGGTCGAGCATTCTGGCTTCGGGAGACCCGTTACAGCAATGGCCCTTGCCCAGGACTTTCACCTGGTTCCCTCGACACGTTCCACGTAAAGCGGATACGCGTTCAGCGCGCGTATGCAATTCGCAAGATGCACATGGTGGGATTGTACTGCTCATGAGCAAAAAGGCAATACTTGTGCTCGGTCCAGTGATAAAAACTGCGGCAAAGGAGACGTGGAGGAATGCATTGAATGCAGATTGCGTGTGTGGCGGCAGGCCTCCTGCGTCAAACTGTCTGTCATGCGCCCTCTTGCTGCTTGCAACAGGTATGATATGGCTATCAACTGCAACGAAAGGGGCGCACATGTCGACAATCGGTTTTATTGGTGCGGGGAATATGGGTCTGCCGCTTATCAAGGTGGTGTGCAAGAAGGTGGACGCAACGCAAGTCGTTGCGTGCGACCATCATCCTGAGCGCCTGGCTGCGCTTGTCGAAGAAAAGGGACTTGTGATGGCGGACACTGCGGCGCAGGTTGCCGAGCAGAGCGAATTCGTGGTCGTGGGCATCAAGCCACATGCCATCACGGGCTTGCTCGAAGACATAGCGCCTGCCCTCAAAGCGGCGTGCGCCGAAGGAAGAACTCCCGTGCTCTGCTCGCTTGCCGCCGGCTATTCGCTCAAGGAGTTCGACCGTGTGCTGGGTGGCCTTGGGCTGATTCTGCCCATTGTGCGCCTTATGCCGAACTCCGGCGTGGGCATTGGCGAAGGCGTGTGCCTGTTCGCTGCGAACAGCCGGATCGAAGCAACCGATCTTGAACGCCTCATGGGCTTTTTCGAGGCGGCGGGGTTGTGCGAGGCGGTCGACGAGGATACGCTCGCGCGCTCGATCCCTATCTTCTCGTGCTCGCCGGCCTACGTCTATATGTTCATAGAGTCGCTTGCCGACGCCGGCAGCGAACTGGGCTTGGAACGCGATTTGGCCATGCGTTTAGCTGCGCAGGCCGTCAAAGGGAGCGCCGCCAACGTCCTTGAAAGCGACAAGCACGTGGCTGCCTTGCGCGACGAGATCTGCACGCCGCGCGGCATGACGATCACGGCCACCAACCGCATGGAGAAGGCAGGCTTCCGTTCTGCGGTAATCGAAGGCGCGCTGGCCGCCTACGAACACTCCAAGAACATGCTTGACTAGCCTTGTTCTATCCCATCGTGTGCAAAGGGAAGCAAGGTTAGGATTGCCATGGGAAACGAAGCGGCGCAGCCCGCCTCCAGCACGCGGTTCGCCCTAGAATTTCAGGCCGTTGAGGACCATCTCGACCAGTTGCAGGGCGCCGTTCACGCCAAGGTAGGTCTTGGGAACCACGTCCAGGTACCCTAAGGTGGGAAGCATGGTCTCTATCCCGGCGAACTGCCTTTCTTCGAGCTGGAGTCGTGCAATCGTGGATCCACTTGCGAATACGAGTTCCGGGTCGCACTGCTCTGGGTCGCGACCGAGCGTATCTCGTGCTCCCAGGCTGTCAAGAAGCTCTTCCAGCCGCGTCTTGCAGCAGTCGCTCTGTTCGTAGACGGGCCAAAGTGCCACAGGGACCATGGCCAGATAGTCGGTCAGGAAGCTGGTGGTTGCGTAGAGCTCCGAATAGCTCCCTTCGACTGCGAAGGGCACGCCCTTGGGAAGACCCGTCAGGCTGTTCAGGCGCGAGATGTAGGAAAACGACCTCATGCGTGCCTTCCTGCTCTCGGCAAGCAGCGGGCCGGCGTCTCCGCCGGCGAGTTCGGCGATGCGGGAAAATGCGTGCTCGGTGGCACCGAATCCCACTGGCGCTCCGTCGCACGCGAAGAAGGGAGTGCCGAAGCGCTCCTGGAGGTAGCGGGCCGTCTCCATGCCGTATTCGGGGTGCATGACTACGTTGAGGCACGCTTCGCCAATGTGGGCAGCGTCGTCTAGGCTGCTGCCTCCGCCCAGGACGCAGCCCACTTCCAGCCCGCACAGCTCGCATAACCTGCGCATTTCGGCCACGTCTCCAGTGTAGTTGCGCAAGTAGAGCGGCATGCCAAGCAGATTCACGCGCTTGAGCGTAGGGCGTGCTTTGTCGCCACCTTCGGCTGGCACAGCCGCGTCGACCAAAGCGCGGATGCCTGTTTCGAACCCATGGCAGATGTCGGTGGAATACCCCGGGGTCTCCACGGTCAGGAACGGTTTTTTGCCCAAGTGCTCGGCTGCGATGCGGTCCAGGTCGTCTCCGATGAGCGCGGCGCCCGGCGTGTTAACGATACAAATCATCTTGATGCTGTCTTGGTCGCGGAAGTAGTCGAGCGCCTCTGCCAGCTTCGCTTCTGCGCCGTAGACGTAGTCGGCGTTGTCCAGATACGTCGATGGCACGCGTGGCTGGCCAAAATACCACTTCATGGGAAAGCTCAAGGGGTCGAAGTCGAACATGCGGAACGTCTGGCTGTCGGAAAGCGAGCTGTGGTAGTACTTGCATCCGGTCGGACCGTTCAGGAGCACGGTTGCGCCCCCTGTGCCCTCGAGGGCGAACACGATGCCGCTCAGCGAATCCGGGAAGATGCCGTCCATCTCGCCCCAGGGCCGTGCCGAGCGTGGCGTGCACGGGACGGTCTTCTGTTCCGCCTGCGACCGGGGAGCGCGCACGGCGTCCGATGCCGCGTTAGAGGAATGCTTGCTCGAAGAGGATTCCGTCATCTTTCCAGCTTCCTTTCGCGTTCGTTTTCAGCAATTGGGCCCAGCGGCGCGCGAGCACAATGGCGGAGCCGAACCCTACATCGGGGCACATGGGGATAGTGTCTGCGACCGGCACGCTGTCCCCGAGGGGGGAC
>JAFUCW010000400.1 GCA_017459485.1 Eggerthellaceae bacterium
GTCTTCTTCGTTTCGACGTTGTCGTTGTCTATCTGGTCTATTTGCAGGCATGTCACAACCGTGTCGCGCATCCCAGACGACACCAGCTAGTCGCCCCAGTCCAGGCAGCCGCTGTCCAGGCCCAGCGAGCAAAAAATGCGGTTGGCCAAGTTGACTCCGCAGACGCTTTGGTTCGACTTGACCATGAACCAGGAGTCGGTGCACCAGCAAGGCGCAGCAGTAGGCGTGCGGTTGAAGCGGAACCATTCGAGCCCTTCATACGATCCGCCTCGCGGGTCGGTGGAGGGGGTGTAGGTGCCTAGGTGGGCAATGCCGCCCCCGTAATCGGAGATGCTCTCGAAGCAAAACGAAAACCCTGTCGGTCCATAGCCAACCTGGTTGGGCATCATGCCCGATGGAAGCGTGATGCGCTCTTCGATCTTTCCGCTTTCGGCGTTAATCCGCACAAGATCGCAGTAGCTGGGCGCGTCGTCATGGCGCGGAGTGAAGATGATGCCATCCCCAAACGTCGTGATTGGCGCGCTCATGCGGCCTTTCGACTCGTAGACGGTTTGGGCGTCGCCGGTAGATAGGTGTGCCCGCTTGACGAACGAAGGCTCAGAACGTGCGTTTTCGTTGGTGACAGGAGCCATGCTTTGCCAGAACACGTAGCTGCCCTGAACGGTTATGGTAGGCACCTCTTGTTCGGATCCACCTTCCTCGATTAGATGTGGTTCTCCAAGCGTGAATTCGGAAAGGGGCGCGGCATACAGACGCCAACGCCCTTCCATGATGTCCGCTTCCATCCAGGCGAAGCCCGAAGAATTGCCGCGCACGTCATAGATTTCGAACCCTTCGTCTGCCCCGACGGCAGCTTCCAAGACATCGAAATAATTGCCTGTTGACAGGCTCATCGCAGCTACCGTGGCAAGAGGACTTGCCTGTTCGGTGGGGAAGAGGCAAGCGGCAACCTCGTCGTCGTCGACCCAAACCAGAGAGCCAAAGGGGAGATCGAAGTCGCCTATAAGCTCGAATGCGTCGGCGGCATCCACTTCAGAGCACGACTCCAGGTCCCAGACATCCTCTTCCGAAACCTCAAGCGTCACGATTTCTTCGGTGCTGCTTTCAGATCGTTGCGCTATCGCCTGCGCTCCCACGACCCCTGCAGCAACGGCACCTGCACCAAGCGCCCCGAAAAGCAGTCCGCGCCGCGTGATGAGCGAACGTGCGTTTTCGTGCGATGGGCCATCGCCTTGGCGCTTCGAGCGTTTTTTGCGGGTTTTCTTTGGCGCATCCCTAAGGTCGCCCTGCCCATAGGTGGTGGTGTCAACCTGGGGAATTTGCCTGCCAAGCGAATTGTTCGTACCTTGCGGCATAGGTGTGGATCAGCTCCTTTGCAACAGGCATTATTGTGTCATCGGCCTGCAGTATTCAGGTTGTTTTAAGGGCAATTGATACAATAAACGCAGACGGAGGTAGCAAGAACGAGCGTTTGCGCGGTATACTAACAAGCTGAACATTATTTGCCCTAAGGCGATAATCGTCGTGGACATGACGCCCGATACGAGCAAGTGCATACCTATTTGCAAGGCAAGGTGATTATGATGAGCAACGAAACCCGTCGAATTCTTTTGGTCGAAGACGAAAAGGCCATTCGCGACGCTGTGGCTGCATACCTGGAGCGGGAAAACTACTGGGTAACGGCTGTGGGAGATGGCCAGGAGGCGCTCGAGGAGTTTAGCAAGCACCACTTTGACTTGGTGGTTTTGGACCTTATGCTTCCGCGCGTTCCCGGCGAGCGCGTATGCCGTGCGATCCGCGACAACTCGGACGTGCCCATCATCATGCTTACCGCCAAGGGCGAAGTGGAAGACCGCATCATTGGCCTTGAGCTTGGCGCCGACGACTATCTGGTCAAGCCGTTTAGCCCTCGCGAGCTGGTTGCCCGTGTGCGTGCGTTGCTTCGTCGTGTCCACCAGGATGTGGAGCCCCAGCGCGAAGTGCTCGAATTCGGCGAGCTTACCATTGACGTGTCGGGGCACAAGGTGCTTGTGGACGGCAACGAAGTCGACCTGACGGCAAGCGAATTCAAGCTGCTGACCACCCTTTCCCGCTATCCGGGGCGCGTCTATTCGCGCATGGAGCTTGTGGAGAAGGTGCTCGGATACGACTTCGAAGGCTACGAGCGCACCATCGACTCCCATGTGAAGAACCTGCGCGCCAAGAACGGCGACAATCCGCGCGATCCGAAATGGCTGCACACGGTACACGGCGTGGGCTACCGCTTCGAAGACCCCACCAAGCAGTCGCAGTAGCGCGTTTCTTCAGGAAACCGCCCAGGCGTGGCAGCAAACGAAGGGAACACCTCCCGCCAGTCGGGCAAGCGTCGGCGCAAGCGCTTGCACAACATTAGCTATACCACACGTATGACCCTTGCGTTTGCCCTGGTCGCCCTTATGACGGCGGCCGTGGCGTTCGGCGTGCTCTCCATTGTGTGGCAGCAACATTTCCATGATTACACGCGCGACAACATGGGGCGCATTGCCACGAACACGGCATCGCAGATTGCCTCGCTCTACGAAGACCGTGGCGAATGGGACGGCGGGGTGCTGCGCCCCGCAGAGGAAGCGACGCGGTTCAGTCCAAGCGTGGGCGTGCAGGTGGTCGCCACGGATGGCACGTCCCTGTTCGACAGTACGCGCGTCGACGACGGACCGGACATCTCGCTTGCACCGCGGGACTCCGAATCGATTGCTTCGGCACCGATTATGGTGAAAGGGGAGCAGCTAGGCGTAGTGCGCGTGTGGGTGTACGGATCGAACACGCTGCTGACGCGTACCGACCAGGAGTTCCGCGACAAGAGCTACCAGGCAATGGTGCTGGCTTCCGTTCTTGCGGTGCTGCTTGCCATGATTATCGGCATTCCGTTCGCGCGCGGCCTGGTCAACCCGATCAACCGTATCTCGCGCGCGGCGAAGTCGTTCGGCGAAGGCAACCTGGGTTCGCGCACGAACATGGTGGGCGACGACGAGATTTCCCAGCTGGGACAGACGTTCGACCGAATGGCAGAATCGGTCGAAAAGGACCGCGAGCTCGAACATCGCTTGACTACCGACGTGGCCCACGAGCTGCGCACGCCCCTGATGGCCATCCAGTCCACGGTCGAAGCCATGATCGACGGAGTGTTCGAAGCGGACGAGGAGCGCCTGGACACGGTGAATTCGGAAGTGCAACGACTCTCTCGCCTGGTTGACGCCATCCTGAAGCTTTCCCGCTTGGAGAACCGGTCTACGCCGCTCAAGCAGGAAGTGGTCAACGTGGGCGACCTGATTTCCGGGCTCATCGCCACGCACGAAGCGTACGTGAAGGATTCAGGCTTGCAGCTTGTCTACGAAGCCGATCCGGATGTGTACGCGTATTGCGACAAGGACATGATCCGCCAGGCGGTCGCGAACCTGATCAGCAACGCAGTGCGCTACACCCCTGAAGGAACCATTACCGTCACGGTCAGGAAAAGCGAACCTAACGTGCGCATTGCTGTGGCGGACACAGGCATTGGTCTTTCGGAGGCCGACGCAAAAATGGTGTTCTCTCGGTTCTGGCGCGCCGACAGCGGACGCAACCGTGAAAGCGGGGGACTGGGCGTGGGCCTGGCAGTGGTGAAGGAGATCGTCGGCCAGCATGGCGGGTCGGTGGAAGTGCAGGGCGAAGAAGGCGTGGGGTCGACCTTTACCATTGTGTTGCCCTTGTACGTTGACGAGTCGCAGCAGGGCTGGAGGCGCAACCGAAACGGGAACAGGGCGCCTGAGTCGAGCATCGACGAAGCGTGGGACGAAGACTGGGAGTCGAGTGCTTCGTAGCTGCGGCGGCTTGAGCAACCGATGACATGCGGACCGGACGATGTTCGTTGAAAGGACAATGACATGGGACAGATGGACGTGAGGCCTACCGCGCAGGGCAAAGTGCGCGACCTGTACGACTTGGGTGGCAGGCTCCTTCTGGTGGCGACCGATCGCATTTCGGCGTTCGACTACATACTGGAAGACGAGATACCCTGCAAAGGCGAAGTGCTCACTCGTCTGTCGTGCTTTTGGTTCGACTTGCTCTCCGACGTGGTCGACAACCACCTGATCAGCACCGATGTTGCCGACCTTCCTGCCGAGTTCGCCCCTTATGCGGACTATCTGCGTGGACGCTTCATGCTCGTGCGCAAGATGGAGATGCTGCCGGTCGA
>JAFUCW010000401.1 GCA_017459485.1 Eggerthellaceae bacterium
CGGCGGAAGCGTCCTCGATGTCTTCGGGCGCTTCGATCCCCGCTTCGTCTGCTGCGGCGTTGAACGCCTCAATGGCCGCCTCGCCTGCCGCGGCGTCCGCATTGGCTTCGTCATAGGCCTCCTGCATGGCCGGCGTGGGGAACCACCCGTCGCCGAACACGCCATCGTTGGCCCAGTCGGTTGCCCAGCCGCCCACGGTGGTCACGGAAATGTAGTAGACCAGGAACATGACGACAGCGAAGATAGGCAGCGCAAGCACACGGTTGGTGACAATCTTGTCGATCTTGTCGGAGATGGACTCCTTGTCCGCCGACGCCTTCGCATAGCATCCGTCGATGATGCTGGTGATGTAGTTGTAGCGTTCGTTGACGATGATGCTTTCCGCGTCGTCGTCGGAGGATTCCTCGACCGCTTTCACGATCGATTCCACGTCCACGGCGCCGGTCAGATGCTCGGATATCTTGCTGTCGCGCTCGAACAGCTTCACCGCGAAAAAGCGCTTCATGTTGTCGGGCACCTTGCCGGCAATCATTTCCTCAATCTTGGAAAGCGCCGATTCGACCTCTGCGCCAAACGTATGGGCACGCACAGGGGCTACGCCTTCCTTAGCCAGCTCGACCGCCTTGGCTGCCGCCTCTTCCACTCCCGTTCCCTTAAGGGCAGAGATCGCAACGACCGGGCAGCCCATCTTTTCGGACAAGACCGCGAAATCGATCGAGTCCCCGTTCTTCTCCACTACGTCCATCATGTTCACGGCAATGACGGTCGGGATGCCCAACTCGATCGCCTGAGTGGACAAGTATAGATTGCGCTCCAAGTTCGAGCCGTCCACAATGTTGATAAGCGCATCGGGCTTTTCGTCGATGACGTAGTCGCGCGCGACCACTTCCTCAAGCGTATAGGGCGAAAGCGAGTAAATGCCCGGAAGGTCGACGATCTCCACGTCGTCGTGCCCCTTGAGCTTGCCGGTTTTCTTCTCAACGGTCACACCCGGCCAGTTACCCACATACTGGTTCGCCCCGGTGAGAGCGTTGAAAAGGGTGGTTTTCCCACAGTTCGGGTTGCCCACCAACGCAATATGCATGGTCATTTCTTCCTCCAAAAGTAATATCTATCTAACTCATGCTCAAAAAGAGAGCGCCTCTACGGCGCATTCACTAAGCGTCCGAGCTAGCCTGCTGCTTCGACCTGGACGCGTTCTGCCTCCGCTTTGCGCAGCGAAAGCTCGTATCCACGGATGGTCACCTCGACCGGATCACCCAAGGGTGCAACCTTGCGCACATACACTTCCACGCCTTTGGTGACTCCCATGTCCATGATCCGCCGCTTGGTGCCGCCGTCCCCGAGCAGCTTTACGACTTTGACGGTCTCGCCGGGTTTTACGTTATCGAGCGTTGCCATGACCTTTTCCTCCCTTCTTCATAACGTTTATGCATAGTTGTTATTCAACATGGGCCTTTTTCTTCCCCTGCACTCAGAGAAAAGCGCCAAGGGCTAGACAATCACGCACTTCGCCAAGCTGGCGTCGAGCGCGACCTTGGACCCTTTCACATTGACAATAAGATTGTCCCCGATGCGCGACACGACCGACAGCTTAGTGCCAGGCACAAACCCCATCCCTTCAAGATGAAGCCGTACCTCGCCTTCGCCATCGAGGGCATGGATGATGTAGTCCTTGCCCGACTGAACCTGCGTCAACACCATCTGACGTTTCCTTCCTGCTTCCCTGGCGTCCGTGTGCCTCTACGTTTCCAAACGCGCCTTTCGCCCCTACCCATGCCGAAGGTTAGTAGGAACTAACTTGCTTGGCTACCATTGTTGTACCAATGAAAGCCAATGTCAAGAAAAAGTTAGCTATTCCTATCGACATTTTACTCAGCGTGTTTGCTATTGCACCATGGGTTCCTCTACAGCCCGGAGGACGCTTCGGAGCAGCTCGACTTCAGGACACATCTCAAAGGAATTCCACAGAAGGCAGGACCGCACGTGCATGGGCGCGCTACAGGGCACGCGGACTCGCACGCGTACTCGCGCACGCGAACCCTGCGCGTACACATACACCATCAACGGCGGGGCCTTTCACCTGCGTGCGGTCAGGCGCAAAGCCGAAGGTACTGCGGTATTGTTGGCTGCGGTATTATTGGCATGTCTATTCCCAAGGAACAAGGAGTGCCTCATGTCGAAAGAAGCCCCCTCCCTCGACCAATGGCTCGAAGAAGCAAAACACAGCGAATACGCCGACAAGTGCGGAATGTTCCTTGCCCACAACGGGGTCGTCCGCGCCACTGCCAAGGCGCAGGTGCGCGAAGGAACCGCCATGCCGCCCGTCGCTCAGGTCGAATTCTCCTACGACCAGGAAGGGCTTGATGCTGCCATTGCAGAAGCGCTGACCTGGGAAGGCGTGTACTACGTACGCGTTTGGCTCAACGAAGGCGCGCTCGAAGTGGGCGATTCGATCATGTACGTGCTTATAGGTGCCGACATTCGCCCACGCTGCATAGACGCGCTCCAGCGCCTGGTCGGCCACATCAAAAACGACCTGGTGGTCGAAAAAGAGATTTACGCATAAGACGCACCGTTGCTGCCGTGCCGTTGCTGCCGTGCCGTGCCGTGCTGTCTCCTCCGAAAGCTCCTTTTCCCAGTCTGCAACCAATAGCTCGACAAGAATCTGTACATTTTTTTCTCACATGCGATTCATTGTATTCATTTGCACCTCTTAAACAGAGATTATGTACAGATTTATCCCCTGCAACATACTGGTGCCCAGCAAATGCCGGGCACCAGAGGGGACCTTCCAGCAAAGGTATTGCTGGGCTTACGAAAGAGTCCTACAGTCCGAAAAGCGCGCAGTACATCGGCACGAACGACATCACAACCACGCAAATGAAGCTGGGGACAGCCCCGAACTTAAGGACATCGAGCGGCTTGTAGTAGCCCCACCCGTAACTGAACAGGTAAATCGGCTCGATCCACAGCAGCATGGGGCAGCATGCCCACATGGCAGGCAGGTACAAGATTGCCATCGGAGTAGCGCCGATGATCGGTCCAAGCGCCAACAGAGGCGGGCCGAACAGGGCAACGATTGCCGGAGCCGTGGGAATAAACGCACGAATGACGCACACCACCAAGCCAATGATGAAGAAGGCCAGGATAATGTTCATGCCGCCAATTCCCGAAAGCAGGGACTCGACAATCCAGGTCATTATTCCCGTCGTGCTCATTGCGCCGATAAGGACGCCGACCGACCCGATGGTGAACGACAAGTCCCAATTGATCCTCGACGCGGTATCCTTCCATTCGAGCACACCGATGCCCGGAAGGAACATGGCAACCATGCCGAAGATGGCGACGATGGTCACGTTCATGGCTGGAACCCATGTGCCTGCAAGCCAGCACACAATCATGATTGCGATAATGGCAAGCGTGCGTTTCTCGATCGGAGTAAGCTTATTGCCCGCTTCGGCAAGGCGCGACTCCAGGTCGGCAATTGCCTCGTCAGAGACCTTCTCAGGCTTGAACACGCGCGTAATCCAGACGCTTGCAACCAGGATGGTGAACAGGCCAATGGGTGCGAAAAGCCCAATCCACTGCAGGAAGGTGATGTCGATTCCCGCCTCGCTTTGCAACAGGCCGATAATAAGCGCGTTGCCTGGCGTTCCCGCAGGAGTCATCAGGCCTCCGATGCCAGATGCAGCAGGAAGGCCAATCATCAGGCACCTTCCCAGGTTCGATTCGCCTGGCTTGGTGTTGTTCGCCTCTAGCAAGCCATGGGCGATGCTCAAAAACACGATGCAGGTTGCCAAGTTCGACAAGAACGCAGACACGATGCCACATGCAAACATCATCGCAATGACAAGAGCCGACGGGTTCGACTTTGTCCTGCTCGTAAGCGCATGGCATATGCGCAACGGAATCGTGGTGTTCTCCAGGGCGATAGACACGGCAAACGTTGCGATCGCGAAGAAGAATGCTGTTCCGCCAAACTGAAGGAACACGTCGTTGAGCGTCATGACGCTCAGCAAAGGCATGAGCGCCATCATGCCGAATGCCGACACAGACATAGGCATGGAATTGCAGATCCACAAGGCGAGCGCGCCCCCGAACACGCCGAGAGACAAAATCCCTTCGCGCGTCGTGCCCTCAGGAACAGGCATGACGGCAGTCACCAACACGAGCACTACGGCAACAACGACACCGATAACCCTTTTCCTCATACTCGTTTCCATATTGCCCCCCTTTCCTAGCTTGGCAGGTTAATACGCGCAGTCATTGCAAGCCCTGGTCATCATCTGGACGTTTTCGAGCTTCGCATTGAACGGAATGTCGCAACCGGAGCACAGGATGAAACCCGTGGGACCGATGTCGCGAATCAAAGCCTTGCAGTAGTCGTAGGTCTCTTCGGCGGTCCCAAATGCAAGCAGCTCTGCAGGAACGTCTCCCATGATGCAGATTTTCTCGCCCACCACTTCCTTCGAGTGGCGGATGTTGGTCTTTCCGTCCAGGCACATGATCAGCTTCTTTTCGGGGAACTGGAGGAAGTGCTCCATCCCCTTGTCCCAGTTCGAGTCGAGGTGAGTCATGGGAACAACGTCGTACTGGATACACAGGTCTACCAGGTCTGCGAAGTACGGCCATGCGAATGTATCGAACATTTCGGGGTTGAGAATTCCCGGACCGCCACGCCACCCGCCAACCCAAACGCCGAAGGGCCTTGTCTCGGGGTTGGAGAAGCGCGCCTCGTAGCGTTTCATGTTGTACTCGTGCACAACTGCAAACACTTCGAGCAGCTTGTCGGGTATTTCCATGATGTCGTCCATCAGGAAGTTCTCGAGAGACCGCCCGCCGCAGAGCATTTCGAAGGGGGTGAGCAAGGACCCATCCTTGATGACAGGATAGCCCGCGTCCTCGAAGCGCTGAATTGCCGTAGCGTTGTACGCCGCAAACGGAGCAAGGCGCTTCATGGGATCACCGAGCCTATTCACCAGATAGTCCTGGTACCAAGGCTCGAAACCGCCCTCCAAAATGATGTCGTAGTCGTCTTGAGTCATAACCTCTGCCTCGGCGACCTGCCATAACTCGTTGTCTGGCAGCTCGACGCCTGGAACGGTAATGTTTGACAGCCAGATGACCGGCAGGCCGAACGGAATGGACGTAGCCGCCTGGATTCCGTCGACACCTCCCATAAGATCGGCGCATTTGATGTTGCAATCGACGTTGATAACCGGATCCGAAATAAAATCCTTCACAGTCGTGTTGGTGAACGTTGCAGCACATGCAGCTGCACCAGAAACATGCGGTGTTTTGTCCACTGGTTCGAGGTTTATTGCCGCTTTGACGCGATCGCGCCTTTCTTCGAGAATGCCCATATGCCTACACTCCTTTTTGTTTCGCAATGCACTTGCGCTGCACCATGCATCTGCGCAACTGCGCACTTTTCTTAGGGGACAGCCCCTAAGGGATGAACCTGCCATGCAAAAAAACAATGCCTGCTGTATTCGTTTGGGTACTCGAGTGCAAACGCTCAAACGGCTTTGCTCACACTTCGAGCATACGCAGGTTGCCTACCAAAATGAACGGGAAGGTTTGTGCAAAAAAGGATATCGTTTGTGCAATTATGTAGAAGCGCAGCTAGATTGGCCGTTATTCCCCCGGCAAGAGGCGTGCATCGTGAATGGCAAACGAGAGAAGCAGGTAATTCATGGCTTCCGGGTCGTGCAGAGTGGCCGCCTCGTCCACCAGGGCCAGGTCGGAAACCTCGCGCATCTTCTCCAGTCGGTAGGCGAGGCTGTTACGATGTATGCCAAGATAGCGTGCAGCTTCGGAAAGGTGAAAGCAAGATAAGACGTAGGCCTTAAGCGTCTGGTAGTAAGACGTGCCGTTTTCCTTGTCGTAGCGTTCGAGCCGGTCAATTTCGCATGCAGCGTAGGTCCATAGCAACTGGTCTTTTCGCAACGTGCCGTATATTTGATCGAGCCCGCGTTCCTGCGCCCTTGACACGCCGCCGCCGCTTTCAAGGCACCATTCCGCCTCGTTCTTCGCTTGCAGGTAATACGTGTGGAACTGCCTTAGATCGTCGAACAAAACACTCACGCCGCAGCAGAAGTCATCCTGCACAAGACTCTCCATCCGGTCGAACAGCCCACTGCTACTGTGGCGCGACTCGTTTTCCACAACCACCAGACTATTGCCGAACAGAAAAGCAATCACGAAGAGAAACTGGCTGGTAACGACGTTGTAGAGCCGGGAAAGAAGCACCGGGTCTTGCCTGCTGCGCTCGCGAATGACATAGATCCTGAACTCGTCTTCGAGCTGCCAGCGCAGCGCGCGCAACGAAAGCGCTATCTCCGGCTCATCGAACGAATTTCTTGCAAAGAACCGCGAAAAGGATTCCGCAAGCATGGATGTGGGGCTGTAGTGGGCGTAATAGGCTTCCATGTGCCTTGTCATGTGCTTCACAAGAATGTTCGCAATGCGCTCGAGCCCCTTATCGAATGGGCGCGAAAAACTGAACAGCACGAAGTGTCCCGCCATGTATCCATTGGGATAAAGGCTGCAATGCATGTATTGGTGGTCGCCCATCTGCGAATCGCGCGTACGCGGAAACGTGTCTTTCCACACTTCGGGCAGGTTAATGGAGTCGCGTAGACTGCGAATTCTCGAAGAAGTAATGCCCTTGTCTTCCAAGATTTCCGCCCAATGCCAATGAATATCCGAAGAATACCCTGAAGCAACGGCAAAAGCACGGCCATCGGGAGCGTACACATAGCAAGGAGCCTTCAGGACGTTCTTGCTCGCGTCCAACATCAGCTGAAGGCCGCCTTCGTTTTCGGCCAACTGGGCAATGTCGCTTTCCCATCGATTGTACGATTCCATGATCGAGCAGATTTCATTGAAGACGTTTTCGGTGTCTACGCCTCGCACGAGAATCATGTCTTGCCGATGGACGATCAGGGTGTCGTCGTCGTCTGCTTCGAAGTAATTGTTCGCCCTGCCAGCGTAAACGGTCTTATGGTCCAAATAAGAAGATGCGATCAGTCGCGCCTGCTCTATGGTGGCGTGGCCCATTTGTATCATTGGCACAATAGTGTCATAAGGCAGCGCGTAGTATATCTCCCACATGCTCAGGTTCAAACGTCCCCCATTCGATTGTTCCTTACGATTATAGGAAATAAAGGACTGGAAACAAACGATTGACGCAGAGAGCGCACCGCCCTTTCATGCCAGGCAGTCCATGACCCCGACGTTTTCCAAGGGGCCTTTCGACGCCCTGCTTCGCAAGACACTCTGTGCACCCACGGGCAAGCCAGGGGCATTATAATGGTCGATAACTTAAAGAATTACCGAAACCAAGGACACGACATGATCATTGCAGTGGCGGGCGCAGGGTACGTGGGAATGTCGCTGGCGGTGCTGCTGGCGCAACGTCATACCGTTCACCTGGTCGACATAGACCCAAGCCGCATCGCGCTTATCCAGGGAGGCGCGTCCCCTGTCGCCGACGAAAAGATCACAGCGCGTCTTGCCGCCGGCAACCTCGACCTCCATCCTACGCTCGATGCCGCCAAAGCATACGAAGCCTCCGACATGGCAATCGTCGCGGTGCCCACCGACTACGACCCGAACCTCAACTTCTTCGACACGTCGGCAGTTGACGACGTGGTACGCCAAGCGGCCGAAGCAAACCCCAGCACAACCATCGTCGTGCGCTCGACCACTCCCGTCGGCCACACCGACAAGCTTGCCGCACGCTTCCCAAAAGCATCCATCCTGTTCAGCCCCGAATTCCTTCGCGAGGGGCGGTCGCTTCATGACAACCTGTATCCAAGCCGCATCGTGGTAGGCGCGCCGAGCGGCTCTGGCAACGCGGGACTGGAACAGGCGCGCCATTTCGCCTCCCTGCTTACCTCAGGCGCCGCCATCGATGACGTACCTGTGACCATCACGAAAGCCGCGGAAGCCGAGGCTATCAAGCTGTTTTCCAACACCTATCTGGCTCTTCGCATCGCTTTCTTCAACGAACTCGACACCTATGCAGACCTGTGCAACCTGGATGTCCGCTCCATTGTGGAAGGCGTATGCGCCGACCCGCGCATTGGGGATTTCTACAACAACCCCTCGTTCGGCTATGGAGGATACTGCCTTCCCAAAGACACCAAGCAGTTGCTCGCAAACTACCAAGATGTGCCACAGGACCTTATCGGCGCTGTCATCTCCGCGAACGAAACGCGCAAGGGCCACATTGCCAATCGAATCGCAGAACGACTGGAGCAAGAGCAGTGCAGACCCGAAGGTGGAGATGCGCCTGGCGCTCTCAAAAACGGCGCCGCCGTCGTCGGCATCTACCGACTAGCCATGAAAGCAGGCTCCGACAACATTCGCTCGTCGAGCGTCGTGGACGTGATGCAGCGCCTGATGGAGCGTGGGTTCGCCCTACTCGTCTACGCTCCCCTTTTCGGCGAAACGGAGTTTCTTGGCTGCGAAGTCACCCACAGCTTGGACGAGTTCAAGCAGCGCAGCACCCTTATTGTCGCAAATCGCGTGACAAGCGACCTGTCCGATGTGAGCGACAAGGTCTTCACGCGCGACCTCTTCAGCCGCGACTAAACCTTCCC
>JAFUCW010000402.1 GCA_017459485.1 Eggerthellaceae bacterium
ATTAGAGCTAAAAAGCGCCTTAACGAAACCCTAGGGCACAACCTTGTCATCCACTATTTCGAAAAAGCCTTCGTCCTTCAACGAACTCATAAGCCTTTGAAACATTTCATCGGAAACGATGTCCCTACCCTTGGATCGCTCATGCTCGTCGAGAGCGTTTCTCAAATCCGCAACTTCTATCCCTGGCTCTGCAAGAACTTCACGAACCAAAAACGCTCGCTTCTGCCTGACGCTCCCTTCGAAAGGGCTTTGACGATGATAAGAACTCGATTTACGCGAAGGGTTCGGCAATACCCGTTTCAAATAAGCGCCGTAGTCCAGAAGAGCGTAATACCATCCTCTTGGGTCGTCGCGGCTACAAGTGGCCTGAACAAGAGGGACAAGGTCCCTGTCGGACACCCGAGAGACTTCGCTGGAAAAGAAATGGTGGAGGTACACGCTTCGAACGTTGGTCTCAAGGTAGACGCACGGCTCCTGATACGCAAAAGCGACGATGCCGGCAGCGGTCGCAGGGCCGACACCCGGCAATGACTCGAGCTCGCTAAGCGAACGCGGAAGGTTCCCCGCATACAGAGATGCACATTGCTCGGCAGATCGCTTCAAGGCAAGTGCACGTCTGTTGTAGCCAAGGCCCTGCCAACGCTCAAGCACGTCCGAAGTGCTCGCTGCCGCAAGCGAATCGATCGTGGGAAAAGCCTGCATCCACGAAGGCCAATAGTCCAACACGCGCACCACCTGGGTTTGTTGGAGCATAACCTCGGAAACATAGACTGCATACGGATCGTCGATATTGCGCCAGGGAAGCCCAGCGCGTGCATGAACGCGCCCCATTTCCCAAACAAGAGAAACGAAACCCCCCATTTCGGGGGGCACAACGTCTAGATTAAGCGGATTCGCCATTGCCCTCACGCGCTGCTTCGACCCCGCAGTCTGGAGGGGTCGCATTCGAAAGGAAGCTTTCTACAGTAGCGACCACCTGAGCGTTTACGTTGTTGCGAGCGTCGTCAAGAAATGCGCCGTCAGGGGATCCGTCGAAGACATCCTTTAAAGTAAGTGATCCGAAAAGCGTAGAGAGCGCCTCGTCTGCCGCAATCCACACTCGATTGAAGGTGCATCCTTCGGAAAGCGAACACGATTCGGGATCGATGGCGCATGGGGCAACCGTGACTGGCCCCTGCAAAACGCGAAGAACATCAAGTATCGTGGTGTCGCCTGGGTCGATGGACAGCGACAATCCGCCCCGGGCGCCGCGAACCGTTTTGAGAAAACCTGCAGTAGCCAGGTCGTGCTGAATGGTACGAGCGAAAGCGTACGGAATTTCCTCTTCTTCGGCAACATCGGCAATAGAAACGTAGCCGTCCCTATGGCGATAGGCGGATCGAAGAATTCGGCAGGCATAATCGCATCGACGAGTGAGCTCCATTTACCCAAGTCCTTTCAAGACATCTTCATCGTCCAATTCAAGACGCAATTCTTCATCAAGGCAGTCTTCCAATTCGCGATACTCATCTGAGTTCATCGGCTGAAAGGAAGCTATCCGATCGTAGAGGTCGTTCCTGGTGACAGGCACATAAATACGTCGCTCGATGCTGTGCCGAAATGCAGACTCGACAGCTTCTCGAGCAGCAAAGTAGATTTCGTGACGCGAAAGGTTGGCCGAAAGACGAACAAGGTCGTCCGAGCCCAAAGCGCGAAGCGAAGGATAGAGCGAAAACACGTCGTTCCATAGGGACGAACGCTCTTCTTCGTTGGGCAATTCGATAGTGAACGACGTCAAAGGACCAAGCAGGTCCTCGAAAAAGTCGTCAAGGTCCGAATCCAAAGAGCATGTCGCGATTACCTTGACTTCGGGATTGTCGACGGCAGAGCGAATGAACATGACAGCCTCGCGCGCGCCGCGCGAGAACTGCATTCCGTAGGGCTACTCGTCATCTTCGTAGAAATCGTTAGTAAAGGGAGCTCCCCAGAGGTCCACATCTTCGAGCAAAAGCATTCCCGGACCAGAAAAACCCCTGGTGGCGTTGATGCGGAAATCGTTAGTGGCAACAACGCAGAGAATCGGAAAACCCATAGGCGTCTGATCCATGTACATGCGGAGGCCAGGAACGCCGAGCTCTTTGCCCGTAGCAAGCATAAACTGGTTCGCATCCTCGCGCGAAGCAGACCTGAAAAGCATGGTCTCGAAGGAAGAAAGGGAGTCGATTCCGTGGCGGCGGGACAACGAAGCGACGAACTCGGAGAACTCACTGTCGTTAGCCAAGCCGATTCCGCGCATATGCATTGACTCGATCGCCCTGTCAAATCCAACGAGGTCGTCGTAGGTGAATTCGTCGGGATCTACCTGTTCGCGCGCATCGTCGTCTTCCTTGGCCACTTGATCCTGAGACTCCTGAGGCCAGGGAACAACTCCAGTGGAAGGTTTAGACTGCGAAGGCGCAGCGGGCAGCGACCGCGCGAAGACCTGACCGACCACCATGCCGTCTTTGATACCGGCGAAATCTTCCGAAACCATCTGAGCCATGTCCTGTATGTCTTTACGGGAAAGGCCGAACTCTTCAAGCTTGTCTAGGGCTAGACGCTGGAGGGCCTCGGCATGCGATGCGACCTCTTCGCTGGAAAGGTAGGGCTCGAGCCGCTCGAACACATGTTCGGCAAGGGAGCGATCTTTCAGTTCATGGGAAATGTCCCACGCCTTGTAAAGGCCGTCGATAGCAGGCTGGACAAGGGTATTGTCGGACAGCGCCGACGCCTCGAATGCGGCAAGATAGAGGTGCGCAGCTTCATAGCCGTTGCCCCGTGCAGCAGCAGCTTCGGCAAGATCGAGAAGCTCGTCAGACGAATCATCGCGATCATTGGACACATCAGGCGAACCTAAGGGCTTACGGCCTTTGCCAAACACGGAACTCACCTCGATTCATAGACAAGGATTGTGATGCCTTCAGTGACATTTTAAGCGTAGGAAACCTCTTGGAGTTGAGTATCAGGAAGAATCCTTATTTCGTTACGATACCGACAGAATGAAACAGAAACGATGCTAGTGCATGAGGTATTGGCAAAACTCCGAAGAGGGGGAGAATCTATTCCCACTCCAAGATGCGCCATCCTCTTTCGCGCGCCATGCGGGCAAGGGGTTTGTTGGGTGTGACGGCAAAAGCCGTAGTCGCTGCCGACAAAAGCGGCGCGTCGGAGTGATGGTCGCCGTAGGCGTAGGCAAGCTCCCAGCCCCCTTCCCCATAGGCTTTGTTCGCAAACGCTATGACCGCACGGAGCTTTTCTTGCCCTTCAAGCGGAAGGCCATCGACGCGACGTGTGTAGTTGCCGTTTGCGTCAACGACCATGCGCGTGGCGATCACATGGTCGAAACGGTGCGACTCCTGAGCGCGAAAGGCAATAGGCTCCCATGTTGCCGAAACGGCCATGACAACGCATCCTTCGTCATGATGCGCGGCTATGCTCTCGTCGGCGGCAGGCCTCCATCGAGCTGCGACAACCTCGTCGTAGAACAAGCGCAGGTAGTCGTCTACAAGGTCGGCGGGAATGCCGCAAAAAGGTTTGAACACGAGTCCGCGAACGAAACTTTCGTTTTGCGGAAGCTGGTACTTATAGCGAAGCGCCCATATGCCTATGCGCAATGCGGTAGGAAACGGCAAGATCCTGTTTCTCATAAGATACCCGACGAGCAACGCAGGCGAGTTTCCCGTTATGCACGTCCCATCAAAGTCGTAGACGGCCAAGCGCACCTTTTCGGCTGGCAAAGCGGTCGTCGTGCTATGCGAAATCGAGGAGTCCCCCACCGGATCGGTATTCCTTTCAGCTCAGTTCTCGAACTGTGAATTGTACAACTCTGCGTAAAAACCGCCAAGCGAAAGGAGCTCGTCGTGCGTACCCTGCTCGACAATATCGCCGTCTTTGATGCACAGTATCAGATCGGCGTTGCGTATGGTGGAAAGACGATGGGCGATCACGAAGCTGGTACGCCCTTTCATAAGACTATCCATCGCCTTTTGGATAAGCGCTTCGGTACGCGTGTCAACCGAGCTGGTCGCCTCGTCCAAAACGAGGATGCGTCTGTCCGCAAGCACCGCACGCGCAATAGTGATGAGCTGGCGTTGCCCGGCGCTTATATTGGTGGCGTCTTCATTTACCACCATGTCGTAGCCACCGGGTAGCGTGGTTATGAACCAATGCGCATGGGCAGCGCGTGCCGCCCTCTCCACCTCTTCGTCGGTGGCGTCCAAGTTGCCATACCGTATGTTTTCCCTGATGGTACCCGAGAACAGCCAGGTTTCCTGCAGCACCATGGCAAACTGGTTTCGCAATTGCTCCCTTTTGATGCTACGAATATCGCGCCCGTCGACCATGATCGATCCGTCGTCAACGTAATAGAAACGCATAAGAAGCTTGACGATGGTGGTCTTGCCGGCCCCGGTAGGCCCCACCAGTGCAACCATTTGACCCGCATCCACCTGCGCAGAGAAATCCTTCACGACCGGATTGAAAGCATCGTATCCGAACTGCACATGGTCGAACACGACCTCGCCCGTAACGGATTCGACGGTACCCGCCTCCTCTTCCGGGTCCATTTCGGGCTCTCCCAAGAATTCCAAGACGCGTTCGGCGGCGGCAGTCATGGACTGAAGGATGTTGGCCACCTGCGAAAGTTGCTGGATGGGCTGGGTGAACGTTTTGACGTACTGGATGAATGCCTGGATGTCGCCAACGGTAATCGCACGCTGAACGGCAAGGATGCCGCCAATCACCGCCACCGCAACGTAACCTAGGTTGCTTATAAAATTCATCGCCGGCATCATGAGAGAGCTGATGAACTGGGCCTTCCATGCACTGTTGAAAAGCGTGGCGTTGGCATCCTCGAACCGATCGATCGTCTGTTCGGACTGGCCGAACGCCCTGACGACCACGTGACCTGACAAAGTCTCTTCCACCTGTCCGTTGATTTCTCCCAACGTGTCCTGTTGGAGCCTGAAATACTTTTGCGAGCAACCCACCACAAAGCGAACCACGAACAAGGCGAAGGGAATGACAAGCAACGCCACCACGGTAAGCAAAGGAGAAATCGAAAGCATCATGAACAAGACGCCGACAAAAGTGACAACAGAAGTAATCAGGGTAGTCACTCCCTGAGAAAGCGTCTGGCCGAGCGTGTCCACGTCGTTGGTGATACGCGAAAGGACGTCTCCGGTCGACGTGCGCTCAAAATAAGACACAGGAAGGCGGCTTATCTTCTGGTCGATGTCTTTGCGCAGCGAATAGGAAACCCTTTGGCTCACTCCCGCCATGATCCAATGCTGCGCCCAACCGCATACACCCGATGCAAGGTAGAGCGAAACGGTCGCCACAAGTATTCCCGCAATGTAGGAAAAATCGACGCCTCCCACGCCCGCCTGTTTTGCCGCAGAACCTTCGAAAAGCTCGGTCGTTGCAAGGCTGAGCACCTTAGGGCCCACAACGTTGAACGACGTAGACGCAATAGCAAAGAGCACAACGAAGACAAGGCGCACCTTGTACGAGGAAAGGTACGCAAGTACTTTGTGAACCGTCCCACGGAAATCCTTGGGCTTCTCAATCGCGATGTTGCGCCCTGGTCCATGGGGAGGAACTGCCGAAACCTTGCGTGTCGAAGATGACTGAGGGGTCATGCCGCACCGCCCCCGGCAAGCTCGGCGTCGGAAAGCTGAGAAGCCGCTATTTCGCGGTACACCGCGCACGTGTCGAGCAGTTCTCCGTGCGTTCCCTGGCCAACGACGCGGCCACCGTCGACTACCACGATGTTGTCGGAGTCGCGAATGGTGGAGATGCGCTGCGCGACCACTACGCGCGTCTTGCCCGCAAGTTCCCTGTCGAGCGAATCGCGCAATGCCGCATCGGTTGCGTAGTCAAGTGCGCTGAAGCTGTCGTCGAAAAGAAACGCCCGTGCATCGGTCGCCAACACGCGCGCAATGGCCAAGCGCTGGCGCTGACCGCCGGAAACGTTAGTCCCCCCCTGCGATATGGCAGCGTCGTATCCGCCTTCGAACGAGTCGACGAATTCGGTTGCCTGTGCGATGCGGGCAGCGTCGCGTATGCGCTCCATGGGCATCGCTGGATCCGAGTAGGCAATGTTGGACGCAACAGAGCCACCGAACAAAAAGGACTTTTGCGGAACGTCTCCAATCTGCCTGTGGAGGGCGTTTTGGCTCAGCTCACGCACGTCGATGCCATCGAGGCAGACACGCCCTTCGGTCACGTCGTAAAGGCGCAGCATGAGCTTCAGTATCGTGCTCTTGCCCGACCCCGTTGCGCCTACAATGGCCGTGGTGGACCCTTCGGGCACGGAAAAGCTCACGTTGCTCAACACAGGCTCGGATTCCTCGTCGTAGCGAAACGTGACGTTTTCGAACGACAACGACGCTCCTGCGCTTGTGCCAAGCTCCGCATCGCGCGGATGTTGTGGATCGGAAATGGACGCAGGGCAGCTGAGCACTTCGTCGATGCGGGCGGCGGCGACGTTTGCCCGCGGCAGCACGATTGCGATCATCGAAAGCATCATGAAGCTCATGATGATGACCGTCGCATACGTGATGAAAGCGATCATCTCCCCTGTTTCAAGGGTGCCGGCGTCGATGTAGCCTGCAGCGACCCACACGATAAGCGCCGTCGTGCCATTCATGACAAGCTGCACGCCGGGATGCATGAACGCCATGATCCTGCTTGTGAACAACTGGGTGCGCATAAGGTCTTTGTTCGCTGCATCGAACCGGAGTTCTTCGTATTGCTGGCGGTTGAACGCCCTGATCACAGGAAGTCCCGTGAGGGACTCGCGGGCCACCAGGTTGACCTTGTCGATAAGGGTTTGCATGATCTTGAACTTGGGCATGGCGACGACCATGATCGCACCGATAAAGACGAACACCGCAACAATGGCCACCACGATCACCCACGAAAGCGTGATGTCGGTGGCAACGACCATGACGATGCCCCCAACGGCCATAATGGGAGCAAAGAGCACCATGCGCATGGCGATAAAGCTCGTCTGCTGAATCTGAGTGATGTCGGTGGTGGCGCGC
>JAFUCW010000403.1 GCA_017459485.1 Eggerthellaceae bacterium
CCCTACGCGATTCTGACATATGACTGACTAGTACCATATTTCGGGGAAAGGAAGCAGAAATGGAACGTAGTGGTTCTCAGAAAGTGTTGCTGGTGGTCTCCATCATCAACATCATCCTATCCATCTTTGTTATTATTGGCGGCATTTCCGTCAATCTAGCAGGTGGCTTGCTCGGAGCGGCTGCGGAGTCGCCTGAAGTTGCTGCTGAAATTGCAGTCGAAACCGGAGGGGCGGTCACTGGAGGCCAGCTTGGCTTCCTTGCCATTGCTGGCGGACTTGCCTTTATCATCGTCGGTGTCATCGAGCTGCTCATGGGCATCTTGGGCGTACGCGCTGCCAACGACAACCAGAAGATCATGCCGGTGTGGATTCTTTCCATCATCAGCCTTGTCCTGGGTATCATCGGATTCATCGCGGCAATCATCAACGGCTCCATGCCCAACTTTGCCAGCGTGTTTTCGAACATCCTCAGCATAGCTGGTTCGGCACTTATGTTCTGGATTGCAAACAACATTAAGGTTCAGGCCGGTAAGTAGACCACAGGCACTTCAGAAGAAAAAGCGGTGCCACCAGGGGCACCGCTTTTTATTTGCATTCGCATTCTAGGGCGCCAACTTCTAGGATGCATTCTCCCGCTGCGCCAAGCACTCCGCGCCCGTGCCGTGTCAGGCTGGCGTTCTTGTCCAGGGAAGTCATGCCCTTGGGCAACCCTATTCGTCCCAGTCTTCTTCGATCACGTCGGCGTCCTCGGCACTGTCGCCCAATTCACCGCGCTCTGCCGTTGCAGCCTTGAATTTTTCCTTCATGGTCGGATTTCCCCACGTAAGACGCCTAACCGTAAGGCGGTCGGCCTTGTCGTTGGCAAGCCGCAAATTGTTGTCGGTCGAAATGAGCGCATCCTTTATCTTCTGCAGATGCACGATACTTTTGTCTATCTCGCTGATTGCTGTTTCGAACTTCTTGCTTGCCAGTTCGTAGTTTCGTGCGAAACCAGTCCTGAACTCTTCGAGCTTTTCTTCGAAGCCAGTTATGTCGTAGTCGCGGTTCTGGAGCACAGCAAGCTGCTGCCGGTCCGCCAAGGATGCAAGTGCCATGTTGCGCAGCAGCCCTATTATTGGAATGAAGAACTGCGGCCTGATCACGTACATCTTCTCGTATTCGCTCACTTGCACGATGCCTTGGTTGTAGAATTCGTCGTTAGCTTCAAGCATGCTCACCAGTATGGCGTACTCGCAGTCTTTGTTCTTACGGTCCTTGTCCAACTTCGCGAAGAAGTCGGCGTTCTTGTGCTTGGTAGCAGTCGTGTCGGCTTCGTTTTTCATCTCGAACATGATCGAGATGACCTCCACGCCGTTTTCGTCCCTCTCTCGAAAGACGTAGTCGCCTTTTGTCCCATCGGAGATCTTGTTGTCTTTCCCGAATTCCGCATGGGGAAACGCCATGGCTCGCACTTTGTTAAACTCTGTTTCACAATGCTGCTCCAGAGTTTCTCCGAGCATTTTCGTTGAAAGTCGCGCTTTCATGTCCTTAAGTCTTTAGATCTCTTCGTCTTTGAGACGCAAAAGCTCTTGTTTGCCGTTTTCTGCTGCAAGCAGCTTTGCCTCGGAGTCGGATTCCATGTGGCGCGCGCTGGCGTGGGCCAGTTCCATTTGGCTTGCAAGGCTGTCTCTTTCCCTCGTTAGGTCCGCCACTGCTTTTGCTACCGCCAGTTCTTGAGAGGTTGCCGCCTGGTCCTGTACCGACTCAAGCTTTTCAGCCGAAAGCGCCAGCTTCGACTCCAGTTCCGCAATGCGCTCTTGTGCTTGACGGCTTTCCTTCGCATGCGTTTCGGCCGCTACCGCACGTGCCTCTGACTGGGCTTTTTCAATACGCAGATCCGTAGACTCTTCCTTGGCGGCCAACTGGGCCTCTAGCTCTGCAATGCGCATCTCGAAGCTGCTGCTGCGTTGTGCAAGCTCTCGTTTCGCACGCTCCTCCGCGGCGCGCACCGCTTCCTGCCTGCTTTGCTCGTATGCCTTTTCGCGACTTTCCACCTCTTGTTTGAATGCCGCGTCGCGCACTTGGGCAAGCAGTGCGCTGTATTCCGTTTCGTCTATGGGTATCGTCTTGCCGCAATGCGGGCATACGATTGAGTTCTTGTCCGCCATCTCTAGCCTCCTCGTGCGTTGCACGCTCCGACCTCTCCAGCCTTCCAGCTATCCACTTTGTCCTGAGACCATATCAAAAAAAGAAGCCTTGTCTGTCCCATAGACGTCCCTTAGCATATATACTTTTCACTATATGACTCTGCCAAGGAGGTTGCCCCATGTCGGCAAATAGCAAACAGAAGCTGAAATAGCTCTATCTCTACAAGATGCTTGACGAAGAAACCGACGCCGAACACGGTCTTTCCATGACCCAAATTATCGAAAAGCTTGCCGACGCTGGTATTTCTGCGGAACGGAAGGGCATCTACCGCGACCTTGGAATTTTGCGCGAGTTCGGCTACACGGTAAACACCATCCAACGCATGCCGGTCGAATACACAATGGAGAAGACGGGCCTTGACCTTGCAGAGCTCACCTTGCTGGTCGATGCGGTCCAGTCGAGCAAGTTTCTTACGCAACAAACGTCGACCCGCCTTGTCAAGAAGCTTTCCGAGCTTGCAAGCACCTACGAGCGCGAGCAGCTCTCTGGACGCGTGCATGTCGACGGCCGCGTGAAGAGCCAGAGCGAATCGGTGTTCTACAATGTTGACGCCATTCACGAAGCAATGCGCCTGAAGCGTCAGATTAGTTTTTTGTACTACAAATACGACATCCATTTCGAGCAGACCATTCAACACAAAGGAGAGCCTTACGAGCTTACTCCTGTACATGTTGCCTTTGTGGACGGGTTCTACTACCTTGTCGCCTGGACCGACCGTCACGAGGACTTCGTGCGTTTCCGCATAGATCGCATGCGCCTGGTTCAGGTGTCGGACAAGGCCGCTGCGCGCAACGAGCGTATTGCGAACTACGACCTACAGGATTTCTCTTACCAGTCGTTCGGCATGTTCGACGGAGAGGTAATCCGAGCAAAGCTACGCGTGGATCCCAACGCGATGGACGTCATTGCAGACAGGTTCGGCACGAACATGAACGTGAAAGAGCTCAAAGACGGAGCTGCAGAAATTGGGGTAACCGTGCGCAAGAGCGCCCAGTTTTTCGGATGGGTTGCCGGCACGGATGGCGCCGTGACCATAGCTGGACCTAAACCCCTGGTCAAAGAATATCGCTCCTGGCTCAAGAAGCTTGCAAAAAAGCCCTAAGCCAAGTGGCCGACCTTGGAAACCCGTGGTCGGCTAGACCAGGCTTACTGTTACACCCGAACCTTCTTCGGCGTCTTTTTCGAGCGCATCCTTGGCATCGGAGATGAGGGCCCGAGCGTCGTCGAGCAGCTCTTGCACTTTGTGAAGCGCCTCGTCAGTTTGGGAAAACCCGGCATCACCAGCGGTATGCGCAAGCTTGTGCACCCAACGTCGGTTTACCGCAAGCTGGTCGTCCATCTGCTCGAGCATCATGTTGAACTGCCCCGTATTAACGCCGTTTGTGCACATCTGCCTTGTCCTTTCATCCTGCTGCAAACGTCGCAACTTCGTACAAGCCTTGTTTAGCAAGCAGTTGCTGCGCCAGCAGATTTCTCGCTTATTGACCGTGCTGCATAGATACTACCTGTTACTTATCGTAACATACGTGCGAAAGAAGTGATCGGCCAGGTTTGACCCCTCGTATGAACAACTCGTTAGACAAGCTCGAAAAATGGAAAACGCGCGCTTACATGGGCATTGCGCTCGTTGCCTTGTGCCTAATCGTCGGCGTTGTGCTCTACGTCTTCGGAATTCTGTGGCAAGCCGTTGCCACCATCATCATTACCGCTATCATCGCCTTCATGCTCCACGGTGCTGTGAACTACCTGGAAGAACGCGGTTTGTCGCGACTTGTGAGCACAATAATCGCCTTGCTCATCTTCCTTGTGCTTATCGTTGGCTGCTTTGCCTTGTTCGTGCCCGCCATCGTCGAACAGGTTGCGGCATTTTCGTCCGAGGCCCCGCACTACCTTACCCAGGTGCGCGATTTCATCGACCAGAACAAGCACCTTCTTCCTATAGACGAGTCGACTGTCTCTAGCCTGCTTGACCAAGCAACGGCGTTTATCAGAGAGCAGTCTGGCACTATTCTTCAAACGGCTGCAGGCGGCATTTTGGTTGGCGTGACAAGCGTCAGCAACGCTCTACTAATCTTCTTCATCGCCTTGATCTGCTCTTTCTGGGTGCTATTGGATCTTCCGACTATGTCACGCGAGGTCATGTCCCTGTTCAGCGAAGAGCAGGCAAAGACGGTGCGTGTGGTTACGGGAGCGTTCAATACAGCAGTGTACGGATGGATGAAAGCGACCCTTATCTGCGCGGTCATAAATGGTGTCATCAACGGCTTTGTTTACTGGATTATGGGGCTGCCCTATTTTGCGCTGCTTGGGTTGCTGTGTTGCCTGCTCTACATTATCCCTTACATCGGCCCCGCCGTTTCTGCTGTGGTCGTGGCGCTTGTGGGCCTGCTTGTCTCTCCTGCCGCGGCAATTGCGGCCCTTGCAATAAACTTGGTGGTGACCAACATTATTGCAAGCGTGCTCTCACCACGCCTTATGCGCTCGTCGGTAAGCGTGCATCCTGCGGTCAGCTTGATAGTCATCCTGATCGGCGGTGCCCTGGGCGGCATTGTGGGCATGCTCTTTTCAATTCCCGTTGCAGCGGCTATTCAAGGCGTGTTCGTCACGTTCTTCGAAGAGCGCACAGGCAAGCAGCTGGCAACCGAAGACGGCGCGCTTTTCCACAAACCCAAGATGAAGCAGGTTCCCACACGCCGCAAACGCGAGCGTAAATCCAAAACCAAGCCTGAAAAGCACCAGTAGCCTTGGAACTGCGGCTATGGTTCAAAAGAGAATCGTATTGTCTTTTTCAAGAGCCTGAGACGTTGGTTCGTTTCGTTTCGCTTGATTTCGTACAAACATTATTTCTTTTCAAGAATGATTTTCAAACACCTTCCAAGAGAGTACGCTTTTCCGATACAGCATGGCGCAAAGCCGTGCTTTTGTTTCTTGGAAGAGGAGGAAAGAACACTATGAAGAAGAACGTAAAATTGGTGGTCCTGGCAGCCATGGCAGCCCTGATTGCCGTGCTTGCAACCGCATGCGCAGGAGATGCAGGCAGTTCGTCGGGCGTCGCAGGCTCCGCCGATGCGAACGCATCGAGCGCTGCTGCGTCGGCTATCGCTTCTGCAGATACCGATGCGTCCGCGAGCACCGACGCATCGGCGTCTGCGGCAGCTTCCACATCCGAAGCTACCAGCTCTGCCGAAACGAACGCTTCTGCAAGCGCGTCAAGCGCCGAAGCTGCTTCGAGCAGCACTGCCGCACCAGCGTCCGACAACAAGGTGCTGCGCCTTTCAACCACCACGTCGGTCAACGACTCCGGCCTACTGCCCTACCTGCAGCCGTCTTTCGAAGCTGCAACGGGCTATACGCTTGAAGTGACCTCCGCCGGCACCGGCGCCGCCATCAAGAAGGGCGAAACAGGCGATGCGGACGCCCTGCTCGTGCATGCCAAGGCCAGCGAGGAAGAGTTCATCGAAGCGGGCTTCGGCGTGGAGCGCGTCCCGTTCATGTACAACTTCTTCGTGATCGTCGGTCCCGCAGACGACCCGGCGGGCATTGCCGGCGCAGCTTCTGCTGCCGACGCGTTTAAGGCCATCGCCGACTCTGGCCAGCCTTTCGTTTCGCGCGGGGACGACTCCGGCACCAACAAGAAAGAGCTGCAGATCTGGGAGGCCGCCGGCATCACGCCTGAAGGCCAAGATTGGTACATCAACGCCGGCTCCGGCATGGGTGCCACGCTCACCATGGCAGCCGAGCAGCAAGGCTACACCCTGACCGACAAGGGAACGTATCTTTCCCACGAAGCCAAGGACCAGCTGGCTTTGCTGCTGGGCGAAGCCGACGACATGAAGAACACCTACTCCATGATTGCCGTCAGCCCCGAAAAATGGCCCGACACCAACATCGACGGCGCTAACGCCTTCATCGAGTGGATGACCAGCCCCGAAGCAAGCGAGCTCATCGCCAACTACGGCGTTGACGAATACGGCGAAGCGCTGTTCTATCTGCTCTAGCTTCAGTTGTTGCGAGGGGCTGCTGGTGCGGCCCCTCGCCTTTTTTGTTCTGCATTATGGAAGAACTAGGCCACGCATTTGGATTGCTGTTCACGCCGGGCAGCGAGCTTTCGCAGATCGTTCTGCTTACCTTGCAGATGTCTGTGTTTTCCACGCTCATCTCGCTGGCTGTCGGCATACCGCTGGGCATAGCGGTGGGGCTCTACCGCTTTCCTGGTAAGCGGCTGGTCATGCGCATCCTTAACACGCTCATGGGCTTGCCGCCGGTGCTTGCTGGCCTGATTGTGTTCTTCATCCTGTCGCGCTCGGGCCCCCTGGGAAGCCTGCGCCTACTCTACACGCTGCAGGCCATGGTCACCGCCCAAGTGGTGCTGATCACGCCAATCGTATGCGGGTTGGCAGCGACGGCCATCTCCAGCGTCGCTCCACAAGTGCACGAAACCGCCCATGGCATGGGCCTCTCTTTCACACGTGAACTGCACGCACTGCTTTACGAGTGCCGCTCCCCTTTGCTTTCCATAGCTTTCGTAGCTTTCGGACGTTCCATTGGCGAAGTAGGCGCGGTCATGCTGGTTGGCGGAAACGTGCAGTACAAGACGCGTGTCATGACCACTGCCATCATGCTCGAAACGAACATGGGGCATTTCGAGTA
>JAFUCW010000404.1 GCA_017459485.1 Eggerthellaceae bacterium
CGGCACCGACGCGCAGAAGTGGACGCTGCAACGCGCCAAGGGCGGCTACGTGCCCGAGGAGGTCGCTCCCTTCGAGCTTGTCCCGAAGCTGAACGAAAAGCTGCGCCTGGACGTGAGGGGCGGCGAGGTCGGCGACTGCGCAGACGTGCAGGTGTTCGACGCCAACGGCACCGTAGCGCAGCAGTGGGCCGTCCTGGACGACGGGCACGGCTTCTGGACCCTGGTCAACGTGAACTCCGGCAAGGCCCTGGACGTGGCCTACGGCGGGAAGTGATAGCGGCCGACAAAGGTGCGCAATTCGCCGTTTCTGCGTTGTCCCTCATTTTCCCTCATGCGTTTTTCGCTGTTAATTCGCTGTCAATTCAGTCAAACCACACAGGAAGATATGCCAAAAACTGTTCAAAAAAAGAATACTATAAGTATCATTTTCGAACATTAAAAACGGCGTTTCATCTGGTAAAACGCCGAAAACAGTCCTGGCGGAGAGCTGGGGATTCGAACCCCAGATACCCTTTTGGGGTATACTCGCTTAGCAGGCGAGCACCTTCGGCCTCTCGGTCAGCTCTCCGCTCGTATCGCGGGCGTCCATACTGGAGCGCGACAAAGTATAATACCTTAAGATGTGTCCATCTTGCAAGGAGGCGTAGGCTAACCCATCATGAACCCATTGCGTTTCCGGAGTCTGCACCGGTTCTTTCTCTTTGCAATTGCCGCAGCACTGTTTTCTGCGGTCGTCTTGGTCGGCCCCGAACTTGCATGCGCAAAAAGCTATGGAATGCCCCAGGTGGACATTGATGCTTCTATTGCGAAGGACGGGTCGCTTCACGTGGTTGAGGAAAGGACCTTCTCGTTCGATGGAACGTTTTCGTGCGTGTGGTGGCAGTTCGATTCACTCGAGCAGGAGATGAGCCTTGCGGTTAACAGCGTGCAAATCAAATTTCCTCAAGGCAGCATTCCCGAATACGAAACAATAGAAAGCGTGCCTTTCAAGAAGTCATGGCGAGAATCGGGCGGCCCTTCTTCCACTGCATATTCGGTGGACGAGGCAAGGGATGCGGTGTACGTGTTCTTCAGCGCTACTGATGCCGACATGGTGGTGCGCCTTGACTATACCGTCGACCATGCCGCCCACCTATACGAGGACTGCGCAGAACTCTACTGGCAATACGTTGGGCCCGATTGGGCGGTCAGCAGCCGAAACGTAAGCTGCACCATCGAACTGCCGGCGGATGGGAAGACGGGCATTCCGGGAGACACCGTGCGCGCTTGGGGCCATGGGCCGCTCGAGGGAACCGTAGCGTTCCAAGAGGAAGGCACGCAGGTGAACTTGGTGGTGCCGCAGGTGCGTTCGGGCGAATTCGCGGAAGCGCGCATCACCTTCCCGCGCGAATGGCTCAGCGACGTGGACGAAGCCTTCCAGCGCGACGGGGCTATCCTTCCTGCCATCTTGGAGGAAGAGCAGCGCGAGGCGAATGCGGCAAACCTCAAACGCTTTGTGCAAATCGCTAGCTCTGCGTTGTTCGGGATCCTAAGCCTTGCCGCGATCGTCTGGTCGGGCATCATGTTTGTCCGGCATGGGCGGGAGCACAAGCCTACGTTTACCGATGCCTATTGGCGCGACGTGCCGCACAAAGGCGTGCACCCGACGGTGATAGGCAGGCTTATGCGCTGGAACCGCGAGTCGTCCAACGACGTGGTCACCACGATCATGCATTTGGCGAATCTGGGGGCAGTGAACATCTGCAAAGGATCATACGAGCTTGGGGGCTTTCGGGGAAACCGCATTGTGGAGGACTACTATCTTTCCCTCGACAATTCGGTCGCAGGCCGGTTGGTGAACCCCATAGACGTGAAGCTGGTGAAGTTCCTTTTCGGCGACGTGGCTGGCAATCGGCCCTCTTTGTGGCTCGGTGAAATAGGCGTGTGGGGCAAGGAACACGCGACAAGCTTCTCGAACAAATTGAAGGATTGGCAAGGTGCAGTGTCTGCCCAAGTCATCGCGCAAGAGTACTTCGAAGAGCAGGGGTCTCGCAAGCAGACGCTCGTCATCACGGCGGCGATTGCGCTTTTCATTGCGGGCCTGGCAGCAACGGTATTCATGGAGAACTTCTTCCCCATTGCGTTTACGTTTTTGGCTGCGGTTGCCATGGCCGTATTCGGCATTTTCATGCCACGGCGCACGCAAGGCGGGACGGACGACTTCGCTCGCGCAAAGGCGCTGCGCAAATGGCTCGAAGACTTCACGCTGCTCGATGAACGCTTGCCTACCGATGTAAAAGTGTGGGGCGATTTCATGGTATACGCCCAATTATTCGGCATTGCCAAAAAGGTGGCGCGCGACCTTCGGGACACGATGCCCAATGTGTTCGCGGGCGACGATGCGCGGACAGTGGGGAACGGAACCTACGTGACGTGGTATTCGTGGTATGGAGACGGCCATGTGGGATCGGTGGGCTCAGAGTCGTTCGCAAGAGCGTTCGACCGCGCGTTGTCGAACACGGTGATGACGGCTAACGCTGCCGTTGCCGCCGACGGCATTGGCGGGTCCCTGTCGAGCGGATGCGGCTTCGGGGGCGGCTTCTCCGGCGGCGGGGGCGGAGGCTTCGGCGGCGGCGGGGGAGGTGCGCGCTAGCATGCCCGAGGAAAGCACCGGGAATCTGGCGAATCGTCCAGAGCGGGGGCAGGGGGCATCGCGCCTTGACCGCCTGCCCGACTGGGCATTCAAGCTCATGCTGCTGGCGGCGCCCCTCATCTGGGGAGCGTCGTTCGTCGTCATGAAGTATTCCCTTGACGCGATGGGTCCTGCGACGCTAGTGGGCGTGCGTTTCCTGGTTTCCGCTGCGCTGATGCTGCTTTTCTTCTTCCGCAAAATCAGAGCGAATCTCAACAGGCGCACGGTCGGAGCGGGGATTGCGCTGGGAGCCGTCTTCTTCACAGCATACTGGACCCAAAACATCGGCCTTGTAGCCACGACGCCTGGGAAGAACGCGTTTCTTACGGCTGCCTACGTGGTCATGGTTCCCTTTCTGTTCTGGATTCTTTCAAGCAGAAGGCCCAATGTGCTACACGTCCTTGCGGCGGTGGTGTGCCTTGTGGGCATTGGGCTTGTGTCGCTCGACGAGGCGCTTACCATGGGATTCGGCGATGCGATGACTCTGGTGTGCGCGTTTTTCTTCGCGCTCCACATATCGCTTCTTTCCAAATTCGCCTCCGGAAACGACGTGTTTACTATGAGCTTCCTCCAGTTTTTGGTGTGCGGGGTGCTTGGCGTGCTCTTCGGCCTTGCGACAGAGCCGCTCCCGGAACTTTCCGCAGTGCTCGTCCCCAGCTTCCTTGTGCAGATGGCCTACCTTGCCCTGGGCTCTTCGTTTGCTGCGTCCCTTCTGCAGAACGTCGGGCAGACGCGCGTGAACCCTTCCCAGGCGGCTTTGATCCTCAGTCTTGAAGGCGTGTTTGGCGTGTTGATCAGCATTTTGATCTACGGAGAGCGACCGACTGCCCAAATGTTCGCAGGATTCGCGTTGATCTTTCTGGCAATCGTCAAAAGCGAAGTGCTAGCAGAGAGGGGAAAAACATGGGAAAAGGAACCAACATAGTCCTTATCGGCATGCCAGGTGCAGGCAAGTCCACAGTGGGCGTGGTTGCCGCGAAAATGCTTGGGATGGACTTTCTCGACTGCGACCTGGTAATCCAAGGTATGTATCACGCCACGCTCGAGCAGCTGATTGCCGAAAGGGGAGCAGAGGGCTTCCTGCGCTTGGAAAACGACGTGCTGTGCGGCATTGCATGCGAACGGACGCTTATTGCCACAGGCGGCTCCGCTGTGTACTCCGACGATGCCATGGCGCATCTGGGGGGCGGGGGCACTTTGGTCTACCTGAAAGTGGAGCCCGCCGAACTGGAGCAACGCCTGGGCAGCCTGATAGAGCGGGGCGTGGTCATGCGCGATGGGTCAATCGCCACGCTTGCGTCTCTGTTCGCCGAACGGGAGCCCCTGTACGAGAAGTGGGCCGACGTGAACCTGGAAACCGCGGGACTTTCCTTGCGCGAGACGGCGGAAGCGCTTGCGCAGAAGTTCGGCAGGGATTGCGCTTCGGGCACCTCTGGGCTTCAGTAGTGGTAGAATAGCCGCCGTGCCTCCGTAGCTCAGGGGATAGAGCACCGCTCTCCTAAAGCGGGTGTCGGCCGTTCGAATCGGCCCGGGGGCACCAGCTTGTTTTTCGGTACCCGATCGCACAGAATCGGAGCTGGGTTCACTATGAAAAAGTCGATTATCGCGTTAGTCCTGGCGATCTCTTTGGCGCTTGTTTTTGGATGCTCCGGTGGGGGAGCTGCTCCGGCAAGCAGTCTAAAGTGGCAGATTTCTTTGGACAGCTAAAGCAGGATTCAAAGAGAGACCTGCTTGCGCCCGCGGTTGAGTGGCAACACCTTCTCTCCTACTAAGATCCTCATGGCGCCAGGCTCCTCCCCTTGTGGTCCGCGAGGTGGATAGCGTTCACTCCGCTGACG
>JAFUCW010000405.1 GCA_017459485.1 Eggerthellaceae bacterium
ACGCGAAACGGTCATGTCGTTAAGGAAGATATCGCATTGGGGGGACCTGCCAACGGAAAGCACTTTGTCGTCAAGTTGGTAGATGGTGCCAATTTGAGGGCCCCTCACGATAGTCATCGTGGCGGCGTTCGCCGTCTTCGTCTCGAAGCTTGGACCGGAAGGAATACCTCCTTCAAGGCTAATCGGCTTGAATTCTTCAGTCGTTCCAGGGAGTTTGAAGCCGCATGAAGGGCAGGATCCCACGTTTCCTTCAATTGTTTCGTTGCATACAGGACATCGTTGGCTCATAGTTCGCTCCTCGCGATTGGCGCCTCTTACGACTGGGCGCTTTTGTCGTTTATGGTGGGCATTTGGTTCAAAAGCTGAGGCTCGGCCATGCGCGCATCGTCGAAAAAGCCTCCGATAAGGCGATTCCACCAGATTGTGATCGCCTCGAGTATGTTCGGCGAAGGAACGTCCTGCACTGCAACAAGGTCCGCGACTGCCACGACTTTGTTGCGTTGGCGGTACGTTATCTTGCCCACGATGTCTCCAGCGTGGACGTAGCCGCCCGGGTTGTCGTACTCGGCTTCCTGGCTTACGTTGCCCTGGATGTCGAAGACACGCACAGTGGCGTCTGGATCGGCAATGGTCGCGTCGATCGTCTTGTCCATCCATGCAGCGGCAGGAACCCTTGCCACAAGAGGAACCGTGTTGCCAGACGTGTCGACCACCAACGTGTCGGAGGTGGCAAGGGGGACGTCGACCCCGTGGCTGTAGAACCAGTCCCACACGGCCATGACGTCTTCGAATCTCACCCATTCGTCAACGGAGTTGAGCGCGATTGCGTACAGGTCGATTCCCCTGTTGCATGCACCTGCGAAGCAGGCCCCTGCCAAGTCGGTGTAGCCTGTCTTGATGCCGCAGGCGCCTTCGTAGCTTTCGAGGATTTGGTCGGTGCTGTCGAACTCTCCTACGATAGTCTCGCCATAGCGGATAATCTCGCACGTTGCATGAGACTGCGAAACGATGTCCCTGATCGCCTGCTTCTGCATGGCGTATGCGGAAATTTTTGCAACATCGCGTGCGGTGCTATGTTGTTCCCTGTCGAAAATGCCGTCGTCGAGTCCATGGGGATAGGCCCACACCGTATCCGACAGGCCCAATTCGGCCGACTTGGCGTTCATGGCAGCCACGAAACGGTCGCAGCATGCATTGAGGTCGCTTGAGTCTGCGCCCTCGGCTTGGAGCATGACAGCACCGACCGATTCGGCTATCGCCTGTGCTGAATCGTTGCCACTTGGGACAAGCATGGCAACAAGGGCGTCCGAGAGTTTCATGGAGTCGCCGGGCTGAAGGTAGGCGGTGGACTCGCCGATGTAGGCGGCATTCTCGCTTACTTCGATGATGGTGTCAGTAGGCACGGAGTCAAGTGCCGTCACTGCGGTCATGATCTTGGTGATGCTAGCGATCTGCGTGGGCGCATCGGCGTTGCGCTCGAAAAACACGTTGCCGTTCTGATCCATGAGTATTGCGTACTCCGCTTCCACGCTGGGGCAGTCTGCAAGCGTGAGACCTTGGGCTTCGACGGTTGCCCCCAGCACGACGTCCGCCTTGCGCACGTCAGCGTATGCGTTCGGGCACGCCATCGCGAACAGCAATGCGAAGAGCGCAACTGTTGGAAGAAGCAGTCGGCACGGAAGAAGCAGTCGGCACAAAGGTGAGCGCAGTGGGCCGATTGCGCAAAAGAGGCCTGTTGCCAAATTGTTCGTTTGGTTGTTGTCGTTTGCATACTGCATTGCTAGCGTTTCCTTCGTGTTCTTGGCCTGTCCTGTCTTCGGATGCACATGTCGCGTTGTTGTCTCTCGCGTCTGTCCCGTCCTTCCAATCGAATGACCATGGTACAAGCATTCGGTCCGACAAGTTTAGTATTCCCCACTTCCATAGAGCGCATCCGCAGACGCGCTTCCGCGCACGATTACCGTATCTTGAGCGCTGTAGACGGAGCTGAACGTCTCGTTTCTGACAATGGTTCCCTCGGCGTCTTTGACGATGCGGGTGACCGTGGTGCTGTGACCGCTTGATCCGTACACTTTCACGTATTCGGTTCCCGCTGGAAGCGTCGGGTCGTTTTCGTAGACGGTTCCAGGCTCTTGACCGTCGACCCAGGCGCCGTCTTCGGTTTCGACCGTGTAGCCCATACTGACGCCGTAGAGCGCTGCAGTGACCGAATCGTCAGTGTAGGACATGCGCAAGAGGAGGTCTGACGTCCCGTCGTTGCGCCATTTGAGGTCCGGTTCGGGCCAGCTGACGGTAGCGTCGCGTCCGAGCGGATAGCTGGCGACGTAGAGTGTGTGGTTGTGGCGCTCCACGATCGGGTATCCTCCAAGGTAGACGGAGTTGAAGATCGTGGTGGCAATTTGGCAGATGCCGCCTCCTATTTCGTCGACGGTCGTACCGGCAGCGATGGCAGTTGCCGCTTGGAAGCCCTTCGCCTCGTTGCACTCCCCTGCTGTTTCGTTGAAGCTCCATTGGCCCCCATTGGCCTTGATAATGGAGTCGTTCACCAAGTCCGCAGCAAGATGGATGTTGACGTTGCGCGCTGTGGCGCCAGTGGTGTAGAGCGGGGTGAATTCGGAGACGGCGGTGATGACGCCGTACGAAAGAGCCTCGTCGAAGCTCATCGAAGGGGGCACTTGCGCGGTTGAGAGCTCGATCTGTATGCCATTGGAAGACGAATCGGGGCTTACGGAACCGAACATGGCCGTGTTGAGCGACTGAATTGCGTCTCCTACTAGAGGGAATGTGCCTTCCGAAGAGACCCTGACAGAAATGCCGTCCCCTTCCCTGACGAAGCTCACGTCGCCTTTGCCATCTTCGAACTTGGGTGGGAGATTTTCGAGAATCGACTCTCTTGCCTTCAGGGTCGAAATGGTCGGCACCAGCTTGTAGCTGCCGTCGTCGTGCTTTTCTTCAACGGTCTGGATCCATGTGCCAATGGTGTAGTCGTCGGGCGACCACTGCGTTCCGTTGCAAGTGAACGTGACTCCGTTTGCTATGGCTGAATTGATGGAGTCCGCTACCTGTTGGGCAGCATTCTGGTCGATGCGCACAGGTGTGTAGACGGTTTCGGCCACGAACTGCCTGTTTTCGGCATCGGGAGAAAGAAGCTGATCGGCAAGTTGGGACTTGAACCAGGCGCGGTCGACCATGTTGCCGTCTTCGCCAGGGATTACGACGGCAGAGCCGTATTCGACGGCAACGTCGTAGTTGGTCAGCGGTTTGCCGATAGAGGCGTCGATGTCGGACGCAAGTGCCTCGACGAGCGCTTCGTTGAAGTTGACAGGCACGTCGATTGACTTTGTCTCGAAAAGCAGCGACAGTCGGTCGGCAGGATTGTCACGGCCTACCGCAATGGCTTCGCGCGCAAGCTTCTCGTAGTCGATGTATGCTTGGAGCGCTTCGGAACTTGTTGACCAGGAGACGCGGTTCTCGCGCTCCGTTTGGACATCGACCTCGTCGCCATAGGTTTCCTGCACTGCTTTGGCATCTGCTGCGGTGCGGTTGGCGTAGACAGTGACGCCCGCACTGGGCAGGCGCACTTCGTATTCCTGCGCGACCTTCTGTTCGATCTGCTCGGCGTTAAGCCCCCCCACGTCAACCGAACCGACGTAGACGCCCGAGTACGCTTTGCCTGCGTTGAGGACCAGGTCGAACAGGCCACCGAACAGCAGCAGCGCTACCACGACGATAAGCAGGATGCCGCGCTTTGAGTGGACGAGTGCATCGGCGGCGTTCGAAAGCGCGCTGCCGGCAAGGTCTTTCGCATCATCGCGCCAGCCTGCATGCGAAGGTCTTTTGGTGCGGTTGGTCGTTGCCATTGTTAGCTCGACCTTGCTTTCTCGACCTCGACCTGATGGCAGGCAAGGAGCCCGATAATCGCATAATGTGCAGTCGTGAAGATCCCAAGGACGACGCCAAGGTAGACGAACCAGATTCCCAGCGACGCTGATTGCGTCCCGAAACCTGGCAGCCAGTCAAGGTCTACGAGTCCCAGCCCAGGAACCTGGGGGGCGTTGATGATCAGGAAGAAGAAACCAATGTAGAGCAGCGCAGTCGCAATCTTTCCCGCAAGGATGACGTCTACACGCACCTCGTAGCGACGCAGCATGATAAAGTATCCGAACAGCATGACCACATCGCGTGCAAGGACAAGTGCCGTAATCCATATGGGCAGCGAGCCGACAATAGCCAGGCCAATCACCGAGAAGATCATGAGAAGCCTGTCTGCGGCAGGGTCGAGAATGCGTCCTAGCTTACTCACGCTGTTGGTACGTCGGGCAATGAAGCCATCGACCCAGTCGGTGGACGCCGCAATTGCGTAGAGCGCAGCCGCAGGGACAGTCTGCCTGTTGACAAGGAGGATGAAGAACAGGGGGATCAGAAGAAGGCGAGCAAAGGAGATGACATTGGGCACCGTGAAGATAGCATCGGAGACCTCGCCTTTCCAGGCGACCTTCGACGTTGTGTCTATCTTCCTTTCCTCTTCTGCCATCGTCCTCTTCCACAAAAAAGCAAACCGGGCGTGAAGGCACCCGGTTTGAAGTGAGAGCATCAAGTTCGGTTACGCCTCGCTGGCTTCAGCCTCTTTAGCCTCCTTGGCCTTCATTGCAGCCTCAATTTTAGCAGCTTTTGCCGCCTCCTTGGCAGCCTTCTCCTCTTGTGACTCTTCGGGCTTGAAATAAACATCTTCACGCTTGCTGGCAGAAGGTTTCTGGTAGGTAGGCTCCATGGTCAGACAGGATTTGGGGCATGCCCGAGTGCACGACCCGCATTGCACGCAGCCAAAGCGGTCTATCGCCCAGAGTTTTTCGGCTTTGTCGACACGCAAAGACCCCGCAGGGCACGTTTTGGCGCAGATGCCGCAAAGTATGCACACGGCCATGTCGTTTTCGATATGGCCCTTGAGCCCATCGGGAGCGCTCTTCTCGACCACAGGATACAAAATGGTCTCAGGCTTTTTGAAAATCGACCTGAGCGTCATGGTTCCCAATTTGAAACTACCCATGAATAACCCCTATCGTTCCGTGCAGCTGATGCAAGGGTCGATGGTCAGCACGATCATGTTCACGTCGTCAAGTTCGC
>JAFUCW010000406.1 GCA_017459485.1 Eggerthellaceae bacterium
CACGATTTCTTTCACCGACATGGTTCGTTTGGGTATGCGCGGGTCGTCCACGCATTCCTGGTACCTGCGCTCCCATTCCTCCCCATAATAGTCCTCCAGCGAATAGCCTTTCACCGTCAGGATGTCGTGCGGGCACATCATGTGCCAGTCGGCGTCAATGTCGTCTTTGGCAAGTCGCCAGAACAGGTCCGGATAGCACACCGCTGGAAACACGTCATGCGCCTTCATGCGGTCGTCGCCGTTGTTGGTGCGCAGCTGCAAGAACTCGGGAAGGTCGCGATGCCACACGTCCAGATAGACCGCCACAGCGCCGGCGCGCATGCCCAGCTGGTCAACGGCCACCGCCGTGTCGTTGACGATGCGAATCCAGCGCACCACGCCGCCCGCAGCACCTTCGAACCCGCGGATCGTGCCGCCAGTTGCGCGCACCTTCCCGAAATACAGGCCCATGCCGCCACCGAACTTCGACACTTTGGCGAAATTGTCGATAGACCGGTAGATGCCGTCAAGGCTGTCAGGCACCGTGTCGATGAAGCAGCTGGACAGCTGGTGGTGCGGCTTGCGCGCATTGGAAATGGTGGGCGTAGCCATGGTCACTTGAAGCTGCGAGAGCATGTCGTAGAAACGCCTGACCCAACGCATCCGGTCGCCCTTTTCCTCCATGGCAAGGTGAAGCGAAATCCCCAGGAACATCTCTTGAGGGGACTCGAGCGGCACATGCTGACGCGTGGTAATGACATAGCGGGAAAGCAGCAGATCAAGACCAGAGTAGGTGAACAGCTCGTCGCGCTCGGGCACGATGAACGTCTCTGCAAGGTCAAGCTCCTCTTTGGCGTAGTGCTCAAGGATGTAAGAGCCGTAGAGGTTCTGGTCGACCAGATAGCGCACTTTCTCGTAGAAGGTGAAGATACCACGCGCATCGCAGTCCGCCACCATCTGTGCGTAGAAGCGGTACGCGAGCAGACGTCCCGCAATGAACTCCCATTTGGGCGACTCCTGGGTGGTCAGCTCCACCGCAGCACGGACAAGCGCGTCGGTGCGGTCGGATTGCGTCATGTCGGACTTCAGGAAGCTGCGGTACTTGGCAGCAAGCGCCACAAGGGAGTACTTGTCGTCTTCGTCGAAATCTTTCTGGATCTTGTCAAGGTATTCGTCAAGTCCTTCGGGGCCGTCGACCGCTTCGACAATGGTTCGGCGTGCCACGCGCAGCTCGCTTCGCTTGTGGCGGTAGAGGATGTAGGAGCGCGCCTCGGCGAAGTAGCCCATCTCCATAAGAGCCTCTTCCACCTGGTCCTGGATGGCCTCCACGCTTGTAGCACCGCGAGCGGACATCTTCTGTTCCACAAGCGCAAGCAGGTCCGCGAGCGACTCGTCGCTTGGGCTGGCGCCCTGGTCGCCGAACGCTTTCTTCATCGCATTGACGATCTTCGACCCATCGTAGGTCTCAACCGCTCCACTGCGCTTCGTGATCTCCATCCCTAATGCCTCCTCTACAGCCACGATCAGGGCGTATTCGACGCCAAAACCAAAGGCGGAATGCGCCTTGGGAATAAACGATTCAATGGATGGTGGGTATTCTACGCGAGCACTACCTTAAAGATACCGAAAAGGTGCCATTTTCCTGACAACAACATCTAGTACACATATATCAAGAATACACCTACTGGTTGGGGTAGGCAGTCGCCAACACCTAGAAGGTCAACGAAAAAGGATCGCTCAGCTGAAGCGTGCGCGTCAGGGAGCGAAGCTGCACGCCCGCCTCTTCTGCCAGCAACTCTTCAAACAGCGCGTCAGGGCGCAAGCTGCCCTGTTCGCGGGCGACAAGGGCAATCCTTATCGTGTCCCCTTCCACCACCGGACCAGCCACCAGGAAATCTGGCACCTGAAGCACTTTTTCCTTGCCTTTGCGTACTACGGTAATGAAAGCCGGCGGCATCAAGGGACCTTCGAGATCGCCGTCGAAGCGCGCTTCGTAGACCGACACGGGATACGCGTTGCTTGCCGCAGGCGCCGACCGCTCGATATAGTCGCACGAAACAATATAGAGGTCGGAAACGCTCGCGTCACGGAGCGCTACATGGGCGTCATCGGGAGGGATGTAGTCGGTCAGAAACAGGTCGAAAAGCTCCCGATCGCCGCCTATGCCCACGGGAAGCGCGCTGCCGAACGCAATTTTCATATGAGGAGAGAACCCCTGCGTGATCGCATAGGGCAAACCCGCACGACGCCCGGCACGCTCGAGAGCGCGCACAGGTTCCAGGTGAGAAAGCATGACGGCGCGGCCGCGCTACGAATAGC
>JAFUCW010000407.1 GCA_017459485.1 Eggerthellaceae bacterium
CCGCTCGTGGCCACCACGACCGTGCCGCCGCAGCCGCTCGCCCAGCCTGCCTGCACGACCTTGCGCATGGTGTCCAGGGGGCCATTGCCCCACAGGCGCGTCCAGTTCGTTTTCTTGGTCGGCGTAACGGCAGGGGTGGCCGACGCCGGAATGGCACGAATATGGCTTGCCACGTTGGGATAGTAGGTGTCCTGGCTATATTTTGAGTAGTAGTTGTTCTTGTAGGCGCTTACCAGATTGCTCGGCACGTTGATCCAGGCACCGTTCTTCGCACCTCCGCCTGCCACGTTGAAGAGCAGGTCCTTCTCGAAATTTGCGACAAGGTTTTGCACCACAGTAGGCGAGTTTACTGTGAGCGACTTGAGCGCCGTGCAGTATATGAAGGGAAGTCCCGCCTTCGTGCATGTTTTCGGCAACGTGATGGACTGAAGGCTCTTGCAACTCCTAAACGTGAAATAGAGATACGTGACCTTCGTCTTTTCCATTCCGCTGACAGTTTTTAGCGAAGTGCACTCATAAAAGGTGTTATCCAGGGTACCCTTCAGAGTCGACGGAAGGGATATGGCAGTAAGAGCAGAACACCTCGCAAACGCAGAGGAACCCATCGTGTCGACATAAGTCTTGTCAAGGTTAGTCACACTGCGCAGTTTCTTACAGCCAGAAAAGAAGCTGGCTCCGATGCTGCGGCATGCGTTGCGTCCATTGGAGGCCAGCTTGAACGTCACCGTCTGCAGCGTGGTGGAATAGGCAGAATAGAATGTAGATGAATACGTACGACTATAGCCTGCATACTTGTACTTCAAAGCATTTCTCTCAAGCTTCGTCACGTTGCTGTCAACAAACAACGCAGTAATGGCATCTATCGATCCTGCACCGTAGCTTTTCGCCCATACCGTGTCGATCCTATTGCCCTTTGCGTCACAAGGGTAGACGTAGCCGTCGCTTGCGATCAGCGCATAGTTGGAGGTTTTTGCATGGGTCGAAGGGACGGCAGGATCGCCTGCGCCCTCTTCGGCGCCGAGCGAAAGCACGTGCACTCCGTCGTCGGATGCGCTCTGCCCACCTTCCGCAAACGCGTACGTAGTCGGCACGCACAGTGTTGCAGCAAGCACCGCAGCCAGCAAAATACGCATGGCTTTAGCCACCGACAACCTCTCTTTCACTTTTTCCATCTGACTGCCTCTCCCTTCGATCTCTTCGTCGCCATCAGGCGAAACAACATAGCCAAAACGAAAGCCATCCTACGCTCGACGAAAGCCGCTGCTCCGCCAAAAGCTCAACCGATGCTCTGCCATAAAACAACACACAAAGGACGAGCAACGCAGAAAGCATCGACTTGAACCCTTTGCAGTGTGTGCGATAAAGCCGCACTTTACGCATACGCAAGAAGCTCGGAAGCGAAAGATGCGCCCTCGATTGCTTGGCCAGGAAGATGATAGTACAGGAAAGGAGACACGACAAGCCAAAACGAGAAGACGGAGCACCCGAAGAATACTGCACGGAGGCAGTCTGGGAGGAGTTCCACCTTTCCGCGAGCTACCAGTGCTGAATAATCAAACCGAACGCACGTTTTGAAACACAACCCCCCCCCGTTTTAGGGGCCCGAAAGGGGCAAAATGGGCACGAGAAATGCTGCGGGACGGCGGAACAAATCCGCTGACGAGTAATAATGTGTACATTTTTTATCGCTGTGAGTCAAATATGCACACTATAGTAGTTCAACTCGTGAAGATATGTACACATTATTGCAAAGAGAGGGTCCTGACAGCATATCAATGTCACGACCCGCAGAAAGCAACGTAGTGGGTGGTGGGCGCAGCCACGCGCGGCCACACCCATCTAAGCCCGACCTAAAGCAGCGAGCATGCAGCAAAGCATGACGCAGCGAAAAGGGCGGCACTGTGAAGCACCGCCCTCGCAATCAACTTGGAGACAAAGAAACCGAGCGGCTCCAGACCTCCTCCGCATCG
>JAFUCW010000408.1 GCA_017459485.1 Eggerthellaceae bacterium
AACGGTCGCTGTTTTCTACAAGCGTTTCCAAACGCGCAATGTCCTCGCGCATCATGCACAGGTCCACGTCGTCATCCCAAGGAATGAACCCGCCATGGCGCACCGCGCCAAGAACCGTGCCGCATGAAATCCAGTAGTCGATGCCGTTTTCGCAGCAAAGCTCGTCGAATTCATGGAGCAGCTGCGTCAGGGCAAGCTGGACCATGCGCAAGGTGCCGGTGGCGGGAGGAAGCGACCGGAAGAAACGCTTCTTCACCGCGTCGATGTCTTCCCCTTCCTTTCGCATTGCCTCCCAAAGCATCATCTTCGCATGGGTATCGTGCGATTCCAGGTCGCCCGAAAGGACATCGAGGCGCGACTCGATTTCCTCGAGCCGTGTTCCCTCGAGCCGCGCAAGCTCGCCGCTGATGCGGTCAAGGCGCGCCGCCACCTGGTCCACAGAAGAGAGAAGAGGCATGAGGTCGTCCACCTTCTGATGCAGCGAAAAAATGTCGCTGCGCAAGATGTCCACGTCGGTATACATCTGCCAGAACGACCGTGAAGAGGCAGGCAGCATCTGTCGCAATCCCATAGGTCCATCCTTTGCGTTGTCGAATCGAAGTCCGCATCCCTACAACTCGGGAACCGCGCCTTACGCACAATGCCGAAAGACCCAAAGCCTTCGGCGACGCTGCGGAAGAACTGGATGCCCATATCATAGTACGTATGGAGCGGATCCTACCCGCCGCACACAACAATTCCCTCTCTAGCGCCATCCTTAAGCGAGGCGTCCCGCAGATGCCGGGTTCCAAGCTCCGCTTATGTTCATTGCACCCTGGCGAAACGCCTCTAGATACGATGCTCGTCCATCTGCTTCTCCGCCCATTTGTAGACACACTGCGAAGATCAACGGCAGCAACTTCACTCCGGGTGGCATCGTCGAAGGCGAATGCGTTGCCATCTGCAAACTGCTGGACACCGCAGGAATCGACTTCGTCTACGCACAGACCTACGACGCTTTTAACCGAATAAAGGCAGTCAACGTGAACACCGGCGAAGAAGAGACTATCGGTTCTTGGAACGAGCGTTTCGCATATACAGACTCAGACCTAGAAGCCTACCTTGCCTTTGCCGAAGAGGAAGGCTACGAGCACGTCATCCTTGCAGGGCATTCGCTGGGAGCGAACAAGGTCATCTACTACCTTTCGCGCCACCACGACCCGCGCGTAGAGCGCTTCTTCCTGCTTTCGCCTGCAAACCTGACCTACATGATGTCGGGCGTGACGGATGCGCAAAAACAGGCCATCAAGGAACAGGTCGAAAGCGGCGACGGCGACAAGATGCTCCCCTTCCCTTTCATGGGCTGGGTGGAGTGCATCGCCAACACCGCCTACGACTGGCAGTTCTCCGGCCTTTTGAATAACGTGCATACCGCGCATGACGGCGACTTTTCGCAAGCGGCGCAAGTCACGCACATCGGCGCGATGCTCGTAGGCACCTACGACAACTTCACCGACGGCGACCCAGTGGACTTCCTGAAAAACCTGAACGCCCACATGCCAACGGCGGACGCAACCAGCCTTATCTTTATCGAAAAGACCGGCCACACCTACCAGATGAAGCACCAAGAAGTTGCCGATTTGATTTTTGAACAAATTACAACCTGGAAAGACAAATAGCCTCCTGTTGCTACAAAGCTTCGGCTACCGCTTCTTCAATGCGGCAATCAGCAGGCTCGTTTAATAATGTGACGAATGGAGCAGATGTATCGATAGAGCGCTGGTGCGCTCGTGCGGCCTCTTAGATGCTAGAGACAGTGTGCCATATAAAGCGGGAGATAATTCCTTGGTCCCTCTATCTTGAGCTGTTTCGGGTGTAGCACCACTTCATCGCCCACGCGTTTTGGCCATCGCTCTCTAAAATCGTCCAAGGATACCGTCGAGTAGCGCTTAGACGACTTGACCTCAACAGGGCACACCCGCAGCTTGCCCGAAGCATTGGAAAAACCCTTGGACAAGAGGAAGTCGATTTCGCGATTGCGCGGCTTGCGTGCGTCAGCATGCTCCGGCGGTTCCTCCCAGCTGTAGTAATGAAGCGTGTGGCTTCGCGCCCTAAGCTGCTGAGCGACAACATTTTCAACAAGCATGCCACGATTAATGGATAGCTTACCAAACTGAAGTGCTCGCTGTATCCGCAACGACTCTTCACCCTCGTCAAAAGCGAGGCTCACAAGCAAACCCGTGTCGACCATATAACACTTAAGACGCGAGTCAACTTCACTTAAGCGAAATCCCACGTTAGGGTCGGAACAGAGGTGGCACACATTTACTATGTGCGAATCTTCCAACCAATGCATAGCGCTTTCGTAGTCTTCATAGCGCAACCCCTTTTGGAGAGACGAAAACCTATAGCGTTTGCTTTGAGCAGAAAGCTGCCCTGGGATGCCCTTAAGGATTGCAAGCGCTTTGCGCGAGTCACCCCCACCGAACTTTGCTATATCGTCGAAATAGAGCGCAAGGATGAGGCGCTTCCGCCGATCGCATTCAACAAACGTTGCATCTTCGGCAAATGCTGCAACAGCCTGAGGCATCCCGCCCACGACCAAGTACTCATCAAACAAACGCATGGCCTGCGCATGGACAGCATCAGGAAGAGGAGTGAGGGTTTCGTAGCAGCGCCGGATTTCGTCCGAAAGCATTTCATGCCCCGTCGCCCATAGGTACTCCTCGAAATCGAACGGGCGCAACGCAACGCGCTCCTCTTCAGACGGGATTACTATGTTCTCAACATTCTTCTTTATTGAGATAAGCGACCCTGTTTCCAAGTAATCGTACCTACCATCAGCAACAAGGTGCTTGATCATTTCGCGAGCGGGAGGAAACCTCTGCACCTCGTCGAAGACAATTGCGGAATTACGAACGGGTAGCTCAATTTCATGGTAAAGCTGAAGCATGCGAAGCAAGGTATCGATATCGTTAGCATGGTCGAGAAACAGGTTGCGCACATCATCTGATGTTTGTGAAAAGTCTACAACGAGGCTCTTTGCATATTCGTTCGAGACAAACGCTTCGACTAACGTAGTTTTCCCAACACGCCGCGCACCTTCAACGAGCACTGCAGTGCGGCCATTAGACCGAGTCTTCCATTCTTGGAGGAGAGCATATTGCTTGCGTCTAAACATAGAACCCCCGCCTTTCTATTCTGCAAAATTCGTAGTTATTTATACCTGTATTATATGCATTTTTCGTATATAACTGAAGCCCACAATACCGCAATTTTCCAAGTTTTTAATATCGGGTCTACGTAGACTTTAGCAGCAAAACACACAGCAAAAACCGCACGGGTGGGAGATGCCCGTGCGGGAAGTTCGGTTGTTCACTTAGCTATTCACTGAGCCCATGAAAGCCTGTACGTGATTGTTCGCACTGGCCAGTTTGCATCCGTAGGCCATTCGCCATTACCAACCACAAGGTCTTCCATGGTTTTCGCGTCGGTTACAGCAACCTCGATCGATTCGACATGCGCAGGGTACGCCAGGCGGTTGAACACCACAACAAGATTTGTGTCGAAACCACAGGCAGAAAGCGTGTTATCCAAGTCTTGTGCCTTGTCGAAAACCGTATAGGCAGTGCCATCGTCCAGCTTCACGGCAATGCGGCGAACGTTCACGGGATCTTGCGCCATATCGTACCCGCCGGGTTCGCTTGGCTGCACAAACAAGGCGCGCCGTTCAAGCACCAACCCCAACGGCGACAGGCTGATGGTGCTGCCTTCGTCACTTGCAAATGCCATGCTGGTCGCAACATTCGTGCAAGGAATCTCGTAGGTCTGCATATGGAACTGGTCTTCCGTGAAATCCTGGTTGAACGGCACATCGCAGGTGTATAACGTAAGAGTCACCGGCTGCCTTTCCGACACGGGCGAGCCGAACACGCTATAGGCGTAGCCGACAATCGTATCGGCGGTGCTGGCGTTAGGGTCTACATAGATAAACTCATCCCCACCTGCTGCCCACGAAAACTGTGCATCGAGCGGAGCGTAGGCGCCCTTGGCAGCTACATTGTTGGTGTGCTCGTCCCAAAGAAGGCAGGTCACGCCGCCGTCGCGATGTAGCGTGAAGCGGTAAACCCAACATCTATAAAACCGGTTCCGGTTGTTGCGCGGTATATCTTATTCATTGACTATCCCGCTCATGTTCCTCATTTGTTCAATCGCACGCTGTTGACGCTTCCGCACATTTGCTCCGCTAATGCCCAGCTTCGCAAATGGTGTTAGAATTATCTAACTATTGATAGGCGCTTAATTGCCACAC
>JAFUCW010000409.1 GCA_017459485.1 Eggerthellaceae bacterium
TACCGCGCCAACATCGTCGTGCTCGACCCTGCGCTCATGACGCGCAACGACTCCGTGTTCGCCCAGTATGTCAAGCCCATCGTGGAAAACGTGGACTTCACCCACTTCCACCTGCTTGCGCAGACCGGGTCGGCGGTGGAGCTGTGCCGGCTGGTCGACGAGATTAGCGAACTGGAACGCAACAAGCCACCTGCCTACGAGCTTACCATTATCGGCCTGCTCCATCTGGCGTTTTCGCGCATCTACCTGGCCTACATCGACGAAACCGTGCAGATGCATCCCATCGACCGCGACGCCAGCACGCAACGCCGCATGAGCCAATACATCTACGACCACTTCGCAGAGAAGATTTCGCTCGACGACATTGCCGCTGCAGGAAACGTAAGCCGATCGAAGTGCTCCAAGGTCTTCAAGCACTTCCTGCAAAAAAGCCCCATCGATTTTCTGAACCTCTACCGGCTAGAAGTTGCCAGCCGTCTGCTGAAGAGCACTGACGAAAGCGTCTCGCGCATCGCAATCGCCTGCGGCTTTTCCCAGCAAAGCTATTTCGACCGGCAGTTCGGCCGCACCTATGGGTGCACCCCCCGACAGTACCGCGAGCAGTACGCTCAGGCTAACTAGGAGAATCCATGCACTTTTCCGTTGAGGAACTCAACGAGTTCCGCAGGCGCATCGCCGTTGTCATGGACCCATCGGAGGTCGACGCAGAGCTCGCGCACACGTATGCGGACTTCGCCTACCGCTTCCCCTTCGAAGGACACGAGCCGGGAACGGCACCGCGTAGCGCAGTCGATGAAGCCTTCGGCGCAGAGGCGGTTGCTGCAAGCGCGGGAGACGAACTGCGCGAAGCGGGGTTCGGGCAGGCGCTTGATCAGGCTGACCTGGTCAAAATCGGCGAAGCGTCGTTTTCCCAAGACGCCGACCCTGAACCTGGGCATCCCTACCGGTTCGTCGCAGAAGTGGACTGCAGCCCGCACTACGAGCTTACCAGCTACGATCCCGTGGTCGTGCGCCTTCCCGCCATGGGAACCAACGCGGCCATGGCCCCGGCGCTCCAGAAGATGCGCGAAAACGAGGCGCTCCACGTTCTGCAGCAGCGCCTGATAGGAGAGATTCCCGAAGTGATGGCGGACACGAAGGAGCAGCTCCAACTGCAGGAAATCTACGCGAAGGCCAGCGCGCAGAACATGCCGTTCGAAAACTACCTGATCCAGCAGCGCATCGACCCCAACGTGTTCAGGAAAGAGCTCGAAGAACAGGCGGTGGAGATGGTTCGGCGCGACCTTGCTCTTGACGCATGGGCGCGCCACATCGGCGTGGAAGTGACTGACAAGATGGTTGCGGCGAACTTCGCACGCAGCGGTGTTGCGCACCCCGCGCTCGAAGAGGCACGGTGGCGCGCAAACGGCCGCATTGCCGAGCTGCGCCAGGCGATCCGACGCGCAGGTGCAATGCGCGACATCATGCAGACTCTGGTAATAGAGACGATCTAGGAGGCGCGTCATGGCCCTTGTCGCCATCGTTGACTACGGACTGGAAGACCTCGAGCTGATCGAAACTGCCTTAGGCGAGCTGGGAGCAGAGACGTTCCCCTCTTCCGACCCCGACGCGATCGTGGGTGCCGACGGGATCGTAATGTGGGGCATGGCGGGATTCGGGGAGGCCATTGGCGCCATACGCGAAAAGGGCCTCGAGCGACACCTGAAGGCCGCAATCGTGGCAAAGAAGCCGTTCCTGGGCATCAACGTGGGCATGCAGCTGCTCTTTTCGTCGGGCCGCGAATCTACGCGCGGACGGCTGGGAGAGAAATACGTGGATGCGCTCGAGATCCGCACGGGATCGTGCCCTGCCCTACCCGACGTCGATTCCTACGGCTTCGACTTCGAACTGCCCCATACGGGCATGGCAGCCGTGCTTCGCGACGAACGCTGCCGCACCTGTCTGCTCGACGGCGTCGAAGACGGCCAGGAGTTCTTCTACGACCACTACTTCGTCACACCCACCGGCCCCTGGGTGCAGGCGTGGTCTTCCTATTCGATCACCTTCCCTGCCGTGGTCGACTTCCATGGCACCTGCTTCGGCGCCCAGTTCCTTCCCGAAAAATCGGGCGAGGCCGGCATGCAGGTGCTGCGCAACTTCATGCAGGCGTGCGAGCGCGCCGAAGAAGGCGAGCTGCTCCTTGCGCAAGGGCCAGTTCGCTAGACAGCCTTTCTTACCGCACCGAACATCCCAAAGCGAATAGTTAACCAGCAAACAGGCAACACCCTTTCGGGCCGGTAGCTGCCTGCAGCAGCTCAGCGCCCGTGCGCGAATGGGAGGTGCGCCTTTTCGAAAACGCAAAGAAAGCGGCCGAAGTAACTCGACCGCTTCCAGGAAGGGAGGATGTCGTCGCTTGTGCCGCCCCTCAAAGGCGGCACGCGCAAACTAAAATTCGGTGAATTCGGTCACGCCGCAGATGGGGCACTTGGCAGGCTTGGGACCCTTGTGGATGAATCCGCAGGTTTCGCACAGCCAATAGCTTTCATCGGTCGGGGTGTCGATGGTGGTGTAGGCGTCCATGTACCACTTGGCATGGTAGGCCTCGGCCAGCTTGGCGCGGGTGAACACCTCCACGGCCTCGTCAAGGGCGGCCTTCCTGTCCGCGTCAGACTCGGCATCGCGCTCTTCGATTGCCTTGGCAATGTAGGTCGGATACATTTCGGCGGTCTCGTAGATTTCACCGCGTGCACCGGCGATCAGGTTGCCGTCGGTTTCGGTCGGGGACACGCTGGGCTGCTCGGGAAGCTTGGCGTCCGGATCGAGCTTCTGGGCTACTTTCTCTTCCAGGTGACGGTGAATGTCTTCTGCCTGAGCGGTTGCCTTGAACAGAGCGGCGATGCGGTCGAAACCAGCAGCGGCAGCGGCCTCGGAAAAGGCGCTGTACTTGGTGAAGGCGCCGGTCTCTCCGCCCATGGCGCTGTTCAGGTTCGCCAGGGTGTCGTCGGTGGTGGAAGCGTCGCCGTGAAGGTCTGCGCTCTCCACGTAGATGCCGAAGTTGCTGCCACCGGCTTCTTTGAACAGGACGGCCTTGATGTCGATAGTGGCATCTGCTGCCGCAGCGCTCGCGCTCGCAGGAGCAGAGCTGGCGGCGGCGGAGCTTTCAGCGGCGCTGGCGGAAGCTTCCGCGCTTGCGCTTGCAGCGGCATCGGCGGAAGCGGAGCTTGCAGACGCGCTCGAAGCCTGCTCGGCGCCAGCGGCGCAGCCGGCAAGACCGGCGATGGCTGCGGCGGCACCGGCAACGGCGGCACCTTTCAGCATGTCACGACGGGTAAGTTCTGCCATTGGATCCTCCTTCTTTCCAGGGGCAAGGCTTGCTCCATGCCGCATTTGATGCAATGCATGGAAAACCTATTCTTCCTGAATGCCCCTCCTCGATCCCCTCAATGGGGTTTGGCATAAGAAGATACTAGGACATCGACCTATTTGATACTAGTACAATAGCGTTTTTAAGTTGTACGATTTTATCCAATCATGGTTAACGTCTGCTAGTTTCCCAGCATTTTTTATCCGATTGAGTTAATCTGAACTCAATCAAATAAGACAATACGACACGTATTCTAAGCAGCAAGCTAGTTCATGGTCGACTCGGGCAGGTCCGCCCCATCCTGCTTAATGACAGGGTCGCTTGACACGCCCATGAAACCGCAAACCGTCATTATCGGGCGCACCATGGTTCCTTTTGCCGAGACGCCAATCTGTGCGATGTCCATGGCGTCCAGCAAGGTCTTCTGAAGACCGATATCCAGGTCGTTTTCGCCTGGAGACCACCCTCTCCCGACGAAAAGGTCCTGCTCTTGCGCGGCTTGGACGATCATGCCTTTCACCAGCCCATTGCAGCTCATGGAGTAGCCAGCGCCCCATGCGTTGCACAGCATTTCCTCGAGCGCATCTCCGCCTGAGGCATCGAGCATTTCCTCGTATCCGTGCACGGTTGCCGCATAGAGGACTACCTCTTCAGCATGGCAGAGCAACCGTGCAGCCTGGGCGCTTTTGAACACCACCCCGTCCTCGAGCTCGATGGCGTCATCGCTTTTGCCCACCACCGAAAGGCTGCGGTACATGCCCTTGCAATCGAAGGTGGACTGGCACCTTTCGAAACCCTCCGTGTAGATGTCATCCAGACGACTCAGGGCAGTCTCCTTGTCCATATGGAGCAAATTCAAGGACAGCTCTTCTCCATCTGCAAGCTGATCGAGAGCGAAATCGCCCGCCCAAGAGGAAATCGTTGCCATAGCCTTGTCCTTCCACGCACAAGATCCAAGCTTGTAAAAAGTATACTCCAAGCCGATCGGCCTGCA
>JAFUCW010000410.1 GCA_017459485.1 Eggerthellaceae bacterium
GCCCGTTGATGGCAGCGATGTCAAGATGGTTGGTGGGTTCGTCAAGCAAGAGGATGTCCCATTTGCCCACAAGAAGGCGCGCAAGGTCGACCCTGCGCCGCTGCCCGCCCGAAAGCGAGTCTGGGTGCTCGTCAAGATCGATTCCTGCAAGCAACGATTCGACGATTTCGCGCGAGGATCGGTCGGCCTCCCAGGTGATCGGATCATCGTGGCCGATCTGCTCTCGGATGCTTTTCGACGAATCAAGGGCGTCTGTTTGCCCAAGCAGCCCCACCGTAGGCGCTCCGTTGGGAATGACCGTTCCTGCATCCGGCTGCCTTGTGCCGGCAAGCACGCGAAGCAGGGTGGACTTTCCGTAGCCGTTGCGTCCTACGATTCCCGTGCGGTCTCCTTCGTTTATGCCCAGCGAAACGCGCTCGAGCACCGTTTTCGAAGGGTATTCGACCGTAACTCCTGTTATGGAAAGCATGCATCCCATGGTTCTATTGTAGCTGGTAAAATGTGATGCCACAAAGGAGGCGCGCATGGCGTTTGTCAAGTTCCACAATGTAAGTAAGGTCTATCGCATGGGCGAGGTGGAGGTTGCTGCGCTTATGGGCATGGACTTCCAGATAGAGGAGGGCGAGTTCGTCGTCATTGTCGGCCCATCCGGTGCGGGCAAGACCACGGTCCTCAACATCCTTGGCGGCATCGACACCGCCACGTCGGGCTCCGTCGTTCTAGATGGAAACGAGATCAGCTCCTATTCTGAAGCCGAGCTTACCAAGTACCGTCGCCACGACATCGGCTTCGTGTTCCAGTTCTACAACCTTGTGCAGAACCATACGGCACGAGAAAACATCGAGCTTGCAAGCCAGATTTGCGACGACCCCATGGATCCTGACGAAGCACTCATTGCCGTTGGCCTTGACCATCGAAAGGACAACTTCCCCGGTCAGCTTTCGGGTGGAGAGCAGCAACGTGTCGCAATCGCGCGCGCCCTTGCCAAGAACCCCAAACTGCTCTTATGCGACGAGCCAACGGGAGCCCTCGACTACCAGACGGGAAAGTCCATCCTCTCCCTTCTGCAGAACCGCTGCCACGACACAGGACGAACCGTGGTTCTTATCACCCATAACCTGGCATTCGCCGACATTGCCGACAGGGTCATCCACATACGGGAAGGGCGTGCAAGCCAGGTTGCCACCAACGACCATCCTCTTTCTGCTGAAGCTATTGAATGGTAGTAGCTGCTGGTTGACGACGTGAGCGCCTTCTCGAAATCCTTGCTTCGTTCGGTCCGAGAGTCCCTCGGTCGTTTTCTGGCCATTGCTGCAATCGTTGCGTTAGGCTGCGGTTTCTACGGCGGGCTTCGCATGACGGGTCCCGACATGCGCTCTGCCGCCGACCGTTTCTACGACGGCACGCATCTCTACGACATACGACTGCTCTCCACGCTCGGTTATTCGGATTCGCAGATTGGAGAGGTTTCTTCGGTCGAGGGCGTCGAAAACGTCATGCCTTCCAAGTCGACCGACGTGATGGGCGACATAAACGGAGAGCAGTACGCCATGCGCGTGAGCTCTCTCCCGATGGATTCGGTGCGCGAAAGCACCTGCGAAGATGGGTGCGACGTCGAATCGTCCGACCCTTCGTACCTCAACAGGCTCGTTCTCGTGCAAGGAAGGTGGCCCGAAAAGGCTGGGGAGTGCGTGATATCCGCAGATCGCGTTGCCGGCGTTCCCTTCGAAATGGGGGACACGCTCGAAGTGCTCTACGGTTCGCAAGATCTAGAGGGAGTGCTTGCCCTCCGGTCGTTCACCATAGTCGGCACCGCCCATTCTTCTAGCTTCGTCTCGGCCGTCACTATGGGGGCGACGTCGCTGGGAAGTGGGTCTATCCAGCAGTTCGCATACGTCACCGAAGACACGTTCGACGGAAAATGCCCCTACACCGAACTGTTCGTAGAAGTTAAAGGCGCCTCGGCACTCTTTTCGGGAAGCGAAGAGTACGAAGACTGTGTAGACGCGGTAACGAAAAGGCTCGAGGGTCTTGCAGGCGAACTGTCTGCAAGCAGGTTGGCGGACATCAAACGCGAAGCCCAGGAAGAGCTCGACGAGAAAAGCGACGAATACGAGACGGAGAAAATCGATGCGCTTGCCGAGCTCGACAATGCACAGCGCGACCTAGACGAAGCGGAAGACAAGCTTCAATCGGGAGAGAAAGAGCTTGCTTCGGGCTACGACGAGTACAATTCAGGTGCAGCGGAGCTCCATGACCGCATGTCGGAGGCCCAGACAAGGCTTGACGACGCCTACGCGACCTTGCTCGAAACGCAAGCCCAGCTCGATGCGTCGCAAGCGGAACTTGACGCCAACCGGTCAGAAGTCGATGCGTGGCCCGCCCAACGCGAGCAGCTGGCTTCGCAGTTGTCTGAAGCGCAGCAAGGCCTAGCGACTGCGCTCGAAGGATTGTCGTCCATTCGCGAGCTCGAAGAGCAGGCGGCCGCATTGCCCGAAGCGGATCCTGCGCGAATCCAGATCGAAGCTGCGCTCACCCAGCGTTCCCAGGAAAAAGCGCAGGCGGAGGCAGCGGCCGCGTCACTTCCTTCCACCATCGAGCAGATCGAGCGGGGTATCGCCCAGGGCGATGCGCTCGTCGCCGAATTCGAAAAGAACCAAGCGCTGGTCCATGACGGCTACGAGCAGCTCTCCGTTGGATGGACCGAGTACTATCAGCAAGCCGACGAAGCACAGCGCCAGTTCGACGAGGCGCAGATGGAGCTCGATGCGGCGCGCGACAAGCTATCCACTTCGCAAGAGGAGGTCGACGAAGGGCGCGACAAGCTTGCGTCAGGCAAGGCAGAGTACGAGGACAATCGCAAGCGCGCATTGGACGAGCTTTCCGATGCGGCGAATGTCATAGCCGAAGCGCAGGTGGACATCGATTCGATTGAGCCGCCTGAAATCTACGTACTCGACCGATCCAAGAACTACGGTGTCACGAGCCAGGTAAGCGACTCTGAGCGCATCGACAACATCGCAGCCGTTTTTCCCTTCGTATTCTTCCTTGTGGCTGCACTGGTCGCCCTGACTACCATGACACGCATGGTCGAGGAAGAGCGAACGCTCATCGGCACGTTCAAGGCACTCGGCTACCGCAAGTCGCGCATCACGGGCAGGTACCTTGTGTATGCAGGTGTGGCAAGCGTCGTCGGCGCAGCCATTGGACTCGCAGTCCTTTCCCAGGTGCTGCCCTATGTCATTTCGAAGGCATACGCGATCATTTACAACATACCCGAGCCACCTTTGCCGCTTCAATTCGACTGGCCCATAGGTCTTTTGGCGGGCGGGCTGGGCGTTGGCATCACCATCGCTTCGACGCTTGCCGCCTCCTTGGCAACGTTGCGCGAAACGCCTGCGTCTCTTATGCTTCCGCGCACCCCCAAGGCAGGCAAGCGCATAATCGTGGAGCGCATCGGTCCTTTATGGAGGCGCATGTCCTTTTCCTGGAAGGTCACCTTGCGCAATTTGTTCAGGTACAAGAAGCGCCTGTTCATGACGGTGGTGGGAATCGCCGGTTGCACGGCGCTGCTGCTTACCGGTTGGGGCTTGCACGACGCCCTATGGGCCATCATTGACAAGCAGTATGGCCCTGTGGTCCACTACAACGTCGTAGTCAAGTTGGACGAAGACGCATCGAACGAGAAAATCTCCGAAGTGGAAAGCGAGTTGGTCTCGGTCGGCGAAGCGCAAGACGTCAACCTCGTCCATGGCGAAAACATGCAAATGTCGAGCGCAGAGCATGACGCGCTCGGTGCGGAACTTGTCGTTCCTGCAGACACCGATGCGTTCGGCGCTTTGCTTACCATGAAGGACAGGTTCACTCAGCAGCCACTATCGTTCTCGGACGATTCGGTCGTGCTGACCGAAAAGCTTGCACGCACGTTGCAGGTCGGCGTTGGAGACGAGGTCTTCTTGTTCGAGCAAGACGAGATAGGAAACCCGTTGGGAGACGGATCGTCCCTTGAAGTGACGGGAGTCATGGAAAACTACATTGGCAACTGGTGCTATTTGGGAGGTGAGGCCTACCGCAAGGCGATGGACGAGGACGCTATGGTCGACACGCTCTACGGCAGGTGCACCGAAAACATGGACAAACGCGCCGTGCTCACGGACTCCCTCCATGACATCGAAGGTGTGCGGACCGTCACGTTCAACGACGAAACGATCGACAGCTACCGCACCATGCTCTCGAGCGTCGACATGATCGTCGTCGTCCTTGTCGTGTCCGCTGCCGCACTTGCATTCATCGTTTTGTACAACCTTACCAACATCAACATCACCGAACGCAGGCGCGAAATTGCCACCATCAAAGTGCTCGGCTTCTCCAAGAGGGAAACCAGCGCTTACATTTTCCGCGAAATCACGTTGCTTTCGCTGCTTGGGTCGGCTTTGGGTCTTGTGCTCGGCGTTTTGCTCGAATCGTTCGTGGTGGTTACGGCAGAGGTCGACTACGTCATGTTCGGACGCGATATCCATCCCCTGAGTTTTGTGCTTTCGGTAGCCATGACGCTTGTTTTCTCTGCCTTCGTTATGCTTTTCATGCGTCGCAAGCTTGACGACGTTGGCATGGTCGAAAGCCTCAAGAGCGTCGAATAGTACTGAGGCGGGAAGGCATTTTTCATGAGGCTTCAAATCTATTGCGACGGCGGATGCCGTGGAAACCAGCAGGACGAAAACGTCGGTGGATGGGGGGCGTATCTGCTGTGGGGCGAGCATGAAAAGCGCATCCATGGGGGAGAGGCCAATACGACGAACAACAAGATGGAGCTTACTGCAGCGATCGAAGGGTTGCGGGCGGTAGTGGACAAAAGCGTTCCCACCGATGTTTTTCTTGACTCTGCATACGTGCTCGGAGGCATCACCGACTGGGTGCACGGATGGATTAAGCGCGGCTGGAAGAACGCCAAGAAGGAACCGGTCGCCAACAAGGAGCTTTGGCTCGCGCTTCTTGCCGAAAAGGAAAAGTTCTCTGACATTTCCTTCCACAAGGTGAAAGGGCATTCAGACAACGTTGGCAACAACATTGCAGACGAGCTTGCCAACCTTGGCATGGATGAGGTTTCTGTCTGCTAAAATCATCACAACGCGCCCGTGGCTCAACGGATAGAGCATCGGACTTCTAATCCGACGGTTGCAGGTTCGATTCCTGCCGGGCGCGCCACTTGCAGGTTTTGATAACATGGTCCGGCAGGAATCGAACCGATGAGGTGGAATTCCGTCAAGAAAACGTGCCAGTGGCACGTTTTTAGGAATTCGCCCGCAGGCGCTTGCGCCAAGGGGTTGAGCGCGAGCGAAGCGAGCGCGGGATTCCTGCCGGGCGCGCCACTTGCCCGAATCCTTATTGCATGTTTCGCCGGAAGGAATGACCTATGACCGTTTCGCTTGCAGGACGCGACTTTCTCAAGCTGCTTGACTTCACAGCCGAAGAAATCATGTACCTTATGGACCTGTCAGCAGATCTCAAAGCCAAGAAAAAAGCAGGGGAGCCTCATCGCTACCATGAGGGCAAGAACATCGTCCTGCTGTTCGAGAAGACGTCCACACGCACACGCTGTTCGTTCGAAGTGGGCGGCATGGACCTTGGGATGGGGGTCACCTATCTTGAGCCCTCTAGCTCGCAAATGGGAAAGAAGGAATCTATCGAAGACACTGCGCGTGTTCTTTCGCGCATGTACGACGGCATCGAGTACCGTGGCTTCGAGCAGGACAAAGTCGAAACGTTGGCGGAGTATTCGAGCGTGCCGGTCTGGAACGGCCTTACCACCGAAGCGCATCCTACGCAGATGATCGCCGATATGCTCACCATTCGAGAGCATCTGGGTGATCTTCGTGGTCTTAACCTGACGTTTTTCGGCGATGCGCAGAACAACGTTGCCAATTCTATGATGGTCGCATGTGCCTAGCTGGGCCTGAATTTCACTGCCTGCGGCCCGAAGGACCAGAGGCCCAGCGATGACCTTGTGGCAACGTGCAGTCAGATCGCGTCCGAACACGGGTGCACGGTGCGGCTGACCGAAGACGCGCAGGAGGGAGCACGAGGCGCGCATGTGCTCTACACCGACATCTGGGTTTCCATGGGCGAGCCCGACGACATATGGGCGGAGCGCATTCGCTTGCTCGAGCCGTATCGCGTCACTGACAAGCTGATGTCCTTGGGCGCCCCGAATGCCCTATTTATGCATTGCCTTCCCAGCTTCCACGACACGAACACCACCGTCGGAGCCGATATTGCTCGGAAGTTCGGTATAGAGGAAATGGAAGTGTCGAACAGCGTCTTCGAAAGCGAGGCGTCAGTAGTCTTCGACGAGGCTGAAAATCGCATGCACACGATCAAGGCGGTCATGCATGCCACGCTCATGGACGAATAGCGAAGGGAAGTTTGGACGTGCGTATTCGCGAACAGTTGGAACACGTTTTCCGCACCGCATTCCAAGGTGCTATCGATGACGGAAGCCTTCCGCTTGACGCGGTTCCCGACTGCGGTTGGGAGCGGCCTCGCGAGGAAGGGCACGGCGACTGGGCCAGCACGGCTGCCATGCGTGCTGCCAAGGCTGCCAAGATGAACCCGCGCGACATTGCCCAGATCGTCGTTGGCCATCTGCCCAAGGACTCCATTGTGTCATCTGCCGAAATCGCTGGTCCGGGGTTCATCAACGTTACTCTGAAGAATGCCGCGCTTCAGAGCGTGATCGAAGCCGTCAGGGACGAGCGAGATTCGTATGGCCAGGGCAGGCTCGATAAGCCCTGTAAAGTCAACGTCGAATACATTTCCGCCAACCCAACCGGCCCGTTCCATGTGGGCCATGGGCGCTGGGCTGCGCTTGGAGACGCGACGTCGCGTGTCATGCGTCATGCCGGATACGACGTGTTTGAAGAATTCTATATAAACGACCAAGGCAACCAGATGGATGTCTTTGCCGAATCGGTGGTGGTACGCTACCAGCAGCTCTTGGGCCAGAATGTGGAGATGCCCGAGCAGTGCTATGCCGGCGCCTACGTGAAAGACATTGCGCAGGCCATCATCGACGAAGATGGCGACAGGTGGCTTGATGCGGATGCACGGGAGCGCCTCGTGAGCTTCCGCGAACGTGCCTATGCCTACGAGTCCGCAGAACAGCATCGTATATGCGACGAATTCGGAACGACGTTCGACTGCTGGTTTTCGGAGCGGACCTTGTACCAGCCTGACGAGAGCGGAAAAAGCTCCATCGACAAGGCGATTGCCGCTATGGACGAAGCGGGCTACCTCTACGAAAAGGAAGGCGCCCTTTGGTTCCGCAGTACCGATTTCTCCGACGACAAGGACCGTGTTCTGCGCAAGTCGGATGGCAGTTACACCTACTTCATGAGCGACATGGACTACCACTACGACAAGATGCAGCGCGGTTTCGACCATCTGATAGACATCTGGGGCGCCGACCATCATGGCTACATCGCTCGATGTCAGGCCATGCTTTCTGCGTGGGGCTACGACGGCGCTCTTGAGGTGATGCTTGGACAGTTGGTCAATCTTTTTCGCGACGGCAAGCCCGTGCGCATGAGCAAGCGCACGGGAGAGATGGTCACTTTCGAAGAGCTTCTTGACGAGGTGGGCGTCGATGCCACGCGCTGGATAATGCTTTCTCGCAGCGCCGACCAGATGGTCGACTTCGACATAGAGGTCGCAAAAAAGCAAGATGCTACCAATCCGGTTTATTACGTGCAATACGCCCATGCGCGCATTTGCTCCATCCTGCGCAAAGCAGCAGGGGAGAGTGACCTTACTGCGCATGAATCGGGCGTTCTTGACCCCGAAGGTCTTGTTGACGGAATGCTAGCGGAAGGGACCGACCTGGCGCTTCTTTCCGACGAAAGCGAGCTTGCCCTTATGCGCTAGATGGATCAGTTCCCTGAACTGGTGGAGCAGGCTGCACGCGACAGGGCGGCGTTCCGTTTCACTCATTACGCGCAGGAGCTCGCAGGTCTATTCCATGCGTTCTACACCAATTGTCATGTCATTACCGACGACGCTGCACTAACCAAGGCTCGCTTGGCGCTTTGCGACGCTGTTCGCATCGTTTTGTCCCTATCACTTTCTTTGCTTGGAATTTCCGCTCCCGAGCGGATGTAGAAAAAGGAGAGTTCTTATGGCAGAAATCAACGAGCAAGAAACCCAATCCGTCCTTAACGCGAGCACCGCAAAGGCTGAGAGAATCTTGGGAGACCCTGCGCAAGTGGAAGCTATCCTCGACCAGGTGAAGACTCAGGTGGCAAACCTGCCCTCTGCTGCGGCTGGAGCGCTTTCCAACATCCCTGTCTTGGCTTCCATGATCAAGGGCTATATCACCCAGGAATACACCAACGTGTCTCCTAAAGTCGTAGCAAGCGTTCTTGGCGCGTTGCTGTACCTGGTGAAGGGCAAGGACCTGGTCCCTGACAGCATCCCCGTCTTGGGACTCGTAGACGACGTAGCCGTGATTGCGCTTGCTATGAAGCTCAACGAACCGGAGATCGAAGAATTCAAACAATGGCAGGCAGGCGCGTCAAACAACGATGCCCCCAA
>JAFUCW010000411.1 GCA_017459485.1 Eggerthellaceae bacterium
CGAAGAAAACCCAAGCTCGGCCAAGTTGAGCACCTGCAGAATCGACGTGAAGAACCCGCTCAGCCCCAAGTAGGTCGCACCCAGTTGCCAAATGAGGAGCATACGCACGACGAAAGGGCCCGCCAAGGCGACGAACTTGTAGGCGGATCCCCAGGCGATGTTGCGGACGGTGTTCTCTGTCCTACTCGACGGCATCGCGCCGCCTATCCGCGTTTTCTTCCCTGCGCTCGCCGCCATGCATCTGCTTCCACGCAGGCAACGTGGTCAGGTCGATCATGCGCCCGAACACGTCGTTGTATTCGGGAGGGTCCCACGCGCAGTTGCCGCTCATCGTGGTGAAGGTCATCTCACCGAAATAAACCCGTCCCTCGTTGGTCAGATACAAGTCTACCCGCACGTGCGGAAACCCAGCCGAAAGCGCCTCGGCCACACGCAAGGCCTCTTCGAAGCCTTTGGGTTTGGGGATGCTGCCCTCGATGCGCGGATGGGAGCAGTAGATGCACGGCAGACGGTTCCATTCCGCATCGAAGCACGCCTCTTCGGCATGCGTCATCCTCCCGCGGACGAAGCCGACGCATTCCACCTTGCCGCCGAAGCAGAAAAACTTGTAGTCGTGCAAGTCGCCTTCGGTGTTCTCCAGGTACGCTTCCGCAATGATGCGCGGCGTGCAGTGCTGGTACTGCAGTTCGAACCACTCGACGAAAGAATAGTCGGTCGCAAGCCAGGAGCGCAGCTGCGCGCGCACGGCTTTAGTATCGAGCGTTTCTTTGTCGCGCACGATGACGTTCCATCCGCACCCATGTGTCGCCTTCAGCACGAAGCGGTCGGGCAATGACTCGAAGTCAATGTCGCCGGCACTCTCCCACACGCCTACAAGCGGCACGAGATAGCGCTCCCCCACACGGGAAGCCACCCAATCGCGCACCAGGTACTTGTCGGAGAGACGCCCTTTTTCGGGAGTGGAGTCGTAGAGCTTGAGCCACTGGATCTTCTCGTCGAAGGTGCTCGGGTTGTCCAGGTCAAGCTCCACGCCCGTCGACGACTTGTACCAGCGTTTGATCGCATCGGGATAGCGAGAGGGGTCAAGCGAGCGCGCATGGCGATAGCGCATCGACGCGCGCCACGCCCGCCACGCGTCAAGGAGCCGTGCGGGAATGAAGCGGCTTGCGAGCTCCTTCATGCCGCACCCTCCCTGGTTTTGCGTCCCGAAACGAAGAAGAAGCCCACGCCGAGCACCGCCCAGCCCATAAGGCAGACAAACGACTCCTGCCCAAGCGCAGCGTCCAGGCCAGGAACAGGCACCAGAAGCAGGGCAACGAACAAGGCCGAAAAAGCCGTGCCCGCAAGACCCAAGACCCGGTCGCGCCATCCGCCTTCCGAACGCGCTATCTTGAGCACAGCAAGGGAAGTGTAGCCATATGCCACCGCAGCTCCCAAAGAAGACATGTCCACCAGCCATCCCAAAACGGTCCTGCCGAAGAAGGGCGCGACGAAGCAGACCGCCATGACGAACAGTATCGCATGGTGGGGCGTATGGTAGCGCGGATGAACCTGGGCAAACCATGCCGGAATGTTTCCCGCTCTTCCCATGGCGAACAACAGACGGCTGGAGGCAAGGTAGAAGCCCACTATCCCCGAAAGGATGGCGCCGCACGCGGCAACTGCAATGGCCACCAGCCCGAGAGGGCCCGCAAGGGCGTAGGCGGAATGAAACGTCGGAAGGGAGGAAACGCCTGGCAGAGCAGGGGCATCTTCGATGTAGGCCGGCCATGACGAATAGCCAGACGGCTGAACAACGACTGCCAAAGCGGCAAGGGCTATGTAGATTAAGGCTCCGAATGCAATCGCAACAACAACAAGCCTCCGTGCCCTGCCAGGAGAAAAGCTATACTCTTCTGCCGCTTGCGGAATCGTGTCGAATCCCACGAACGCGAACGGGGCAACAGCCAATACAGCAAGCACGCCGAACAACGGATCGGCCATAGGGCTAAAAAGGGGATCGATGGAGTCGACTGCGACATCCGGGGAAATAAGCGCTGCAACGCAGGCGAACCCCACCCCAAAGACAACTGCGAAGACGAGCACCGTCTGCAGCATACCCGAAAGGCGTACGCCACGTATGCTCATGGCACCGAACAACGCCAGCACGCCCAACGCAACCAAAAGCTCGCCCGCATACACGTCGAAGCCCGCCATCTGGTAGTGGAACCCGAACTGAAGCGCAGATCCTAGAAGGCTCCTGCCCACCACCGTCAAAGCAGTGGCATTTTGAGCCACGAGCGAAAGGTAGCACAAGCCAAGCAGCCACGAGCACGCAAACGCATGCACCCTGCCAAACGTGGCATGCACATAGGAATGCTCGCCGCCGGCAAGAGGAAACCGCGCGATCATGAACCCGTAGTTAAGCGCAATGACCGTCATGGCCGCCGCGGCAACCACCATGGCAAGTGCCGTGCCACCTGGCCCCGCCTGGGGCAAGAACAACGTCCCAGGCAAGATGAAGGAGCCCCAGCCAATGATGCACCCAAGCGCAAGGGCCCACACGCTCATCGGGGACAAGGCGCGCGCGAGCTGCCCGTCGTGCAGGGTGTCCTGTGAACTCGGCTTCACTGCGCAAAGCTCCCTTCCCCTTCCCGTGCTGCCCGCGGCCAGCAGCCAAACACGGTCCACGCGCACCCGACAAGGAAGTAGTTGAGCGTGAAGTTGGTGGCATACATCTCCATCACCGCCACCACAGCATACACGAGCAGGCCAAAGACGCACGCATCGTAGATGCTTCTGCGCACGGCAAAGGCGAACGTGGCGACCATCAACGCGCCGAGTGCAACGAAGGGAACGATTCCTTGCTTGACGAGCGTGCGGACATACGCGTTGTCGGGTGCCGCCTGCAGCACCTCTTCGGTTTTCACGTACATGATCTCGCGGCCGAACAAGGTGGGCTTGTAGACTTCGTAGAACTCGTGCGCCAAGCTAAAGCGTGTCGACAACGCGGAATCCAGGGCTTTCATCCACGCAACGTCGGGGTCGTAGAACACCATCATGAAAAGGGAAAGCGCACCAAGGGCGCAAAAGGCAGCAAGCGCTGCACCGGCGGCCAAGGTCCTCCTCCGGCGATTCGCGGCAAGAAACGGCGCGGCGGCCGCAAGCAGGCCGGCGAAGACGATGCACGCCGTTGCGGTGCGCGACCACCCCAGCAATGCAGCCGCAAGGCCCGCAGCCAGGAACACGAGGAAGTCGACCACGCCGAAACGCGGGAATCGCAGGACAGCGAAGGCGCAGGCAATGGTCAGGAGCACTTCGCCAAGCAGGTTGGGATGAGAGTAGCCATAGGAAGAGCGCGGCACCCACGCACCGTCGACGAGCCGATGGACGTAGACGCTGTCGATCGCTCCTGTCGCACCCAAAGGAAGCGTCACGACAAGGAAGCCAAGCTGAACGACGAGCACCAACGCAGCCAGCACGCGCAAGGAGATGTCCTTTCCCGCTGCGATGAAGAAAAACAGGAGCGAAAAGCGCCACGCACCCGCAACGTAGACCGAAGCCGCCCCCACCGCCACAAGGGCAAGCGCAACGAAGAACCCGGCGGACTTGTCGAAACCGGAAAGGAGTTTCGCCACCAGCAGCACGGCGCAAAGCGCATATGCAACCGCTTCGAAGTCTTCCTTAGCAAGAGGGCCCAAACTGTAGAACGTGGTGCGCATGAGCATTGTCGTAAACA
>JAFUCW010000412.1 GCA_017459485.1 Eggerthellaceae bacterium
AGTAGGCGTATTGTTTGCGGCGTGCTTCGATTTCGGCAGGAATGCCTTGCGAGATGTCGTTGACCAGCGCATCGAACTTGTCCAAGATAGAAACGATACGCTCCTGCTCTTCGAGCGGCGGAACGGGAATTTCGTAATTGTCGAGCATCTTTCGTCTTATTGATGCAACTGAGGAATTGACGCACTGCTTCATGATGTAGTCATAAAAAGTTGAGCAGAAAAAGTGGTATAGATAACGCGGCCTAACAACCTTATTATTTGGGCATATCCTGTAAGCCCTCTGGTGAAGTGCATACTTCCCCGTAAAGTAATGGATTACTTTCCCCACTCCCGCTCCATCACCTGCAGTGACAATGGCAGTTTCATCAAAGTCATACGTATCAAGCCGCATCGTATCAATTCCCCTGGCAAAAAAAGTATACGGACCCTCGACTAGCCCATCCTTGGTATCGTGCGACCCGGTCCCAATCATGGCAATATCCCCAAGTTTTAGCCATTGAATTTGCTCTCTGTAAACCTGAGAAGTTCATCGCGGTAGTAGGCGTACTGGCGCCTGCGCGCCTCCAGCTCCGCCTCCAGCTCCGCCTCCAGCTCCGCCTCCAGCTCCGCGAAGGAGTCTAACACCCTCACGATTTCCTCTTGAATCTCCATAGGTGGAAGCGGAATTCGGTAATCCCATCTCTTCTTCTTGTTGCCGCGTGGCATTTTCCCGCCGCGTGAATGAGAGACGTTGTAGTTCACAAATTCATCAGTAGTAAGACATTGGGAGAGGAAGCTTGAAGTGACGTCCTCGCAAATCGCGCGAAGCACAAGCACATCTCCTGGAGCGCCCCCGACGCAATCTGCCAACCACATCTTTCGTAGATATGGGCGTCTCTTACCGAGCAAAATATCGCCCGATGCGAACCGCGTATATGACCCATCCTTGGGAAACGCTACAATCTTCTCGGTACCTGAAAACTGCTGTTTTAGCTCGTTCACACCAACAATGATGGAACCTTGCAGCTCGCTTGCAGACACACGGGTTTTCGCGTATGGCGCCACTTCTCCCAACGCCCGATACTCCACCCCATCGGGGCAGAGGCGGGCAATCATGTCGTCAATCTTACTCACTGAAACCACCCAGTTCTTCTTCGATTTCTTCAATGGTGGGCAGCGACCCTTTAAACTCTTCGGGTATAAGCTCAGATAGTTCGTATTCAGAAATGCCAATAGGTTGGCTCGTACTGTCCAGGGCATAGCGCGCAAGCACGTCGTCCTTGTCGCGGCAGATAAGCAAGCCAACAGTTGGATGGTCGCCTTCCTCTTTCATTATGTGGTTTACCGCCGACACATAGGTGCCTAGCTGCCCCACAAACCCAGGTTCAAATGCCGTTGCCTTGACCTCAACAACGACGTAACAACGCAACTTGATATGGTAGAAGAGCAGGTCTATCCACTGTTCGGTCTGACCAACCTTCAAGCGATATTCTCGCCCAACAAAAGCAAAGCCATTCCCCAGTTCAAGAAGAAACCTGGTAATGTTGTCCATGAGCGCATCTTTGAGCTCTTTTTCGTCGTAGCGCTCGCGAATGGCCAGAAAGTCGAAACAATAAGGGTCTCTGGTTATTTCCTGCGCAAGGTCGCCCCGAGGGGCTGGGAGGGTTGTTTCGAAGTTGCTTACTGCTTTGCCCTGCCGCTCGTACAAACCGGTGCTAAGAAAGTTCATGAGCACCGCACGCGACCAGTTGTTTTCAAGCGTCTTCTGGGCGTAGAACCACGCCTTGTCGGCATCAATTTTGCACTTGTCCACCAAAAGGCGGATATGCCCCCAAGGAATAATCGGAAAAGGTACTTCGTCCATCGGGTTTTGCGAGTCACTTTTTGCCGCAGCCTGTGGCAGGTTTTGTTGCCCGCTATTGATTTCAGAATTTGCCGCAGCCTGTGGCAAATTTTCACCTAACTGTGAGAACAATTCATAAAAGCCCTTCATGTACCGAAGGTTTCTGGGTGAAAACCCTTTCACGGTGGGCAACTCACGCCCGAGGTCATTGCTCAACGCTTCGTAAAAACCCGAGCCATAAACGTTTTCAGCCTGCATGTCTACGATGTCTTTACCAAGCATCCAGTAGAACTCGAGTAACTCAAAGCTCACCGATAGAGCAGCCTTAATCTGACTTCGCTGGTATCGGTTCTTTAGTTCTTCGATCCACGCGCTGTATGAACTATCACGCTTAATCATCTTACTCATGCCGCACCGCCTTCCAAGTCCGCAACGATGGCGTCTATCTGTTCGCGCAGGGTTTGCTCGCGTTTCACGATTTCGGCTATCTCGGCGTTGAGAGCATGTATGTCCACCTGCTCGCGGGTGTCTTCCTTTTCCACGTAGCTGGAAACGGATAAGTTCACGTCGTTTTCGATAACGTCGTCGTTGGGTATGCACTTGCAGAAATAGTCCACGTCCTGGCGCTTCGCAATAGCATCGACGATGTGGTCGATGTTCTCTGGCTCTACGTGGTTGCGCGTGTCGTAGCGAGAAAATTCGTTGCTGGCGTCGATGAACAGGATGTCGTTTGCCGCCTTGGACTTCTTGAGCACGATGATGCAGGTAGCGATGCTGGTGCCGAAGAAGCAGTCGGGTGGCAACTGGATGACCGTGTCCACGTAGTTGTTGGCCACCAGGTACTTGCGGATCTTAGCTTCCGCCCCGCCACGGTAGAGCACACCGGGAAATTCGACGATGGCTGCCGTGCCGTCGGCGGAGAGCCAAGACAGCATGTGCATGGTGAACGCCAGGTCGGCCTTGGACTTGGGAGCAAGCACGCCCGCGGGGCTAAAGCGCGGGTCGTTGATGTTGACTGGGTTGTCGTCGCCTTCCCACTTAATGGAGTACGGTGGGTTGCTGACGATGGCATCGAAAGGCTCATCGTCCCAGTGCTGAGGGTTCTTGAGCGTGTCGCCCAAGGCAATATCGAACTTATCGAAGTTGATGTCGTGCAAGAACATGTTGATGCGCGCCAGGTTATAGGTGGTCAGGTTCTTCTCCTGGCCGAAATAGCCTCCCGGCACCTGCGCGGCACCAAGAATCTTCGCGAAC
>JAFUCW010000413.1 GCA_017459485.1 Eggerthellaceae bacterium
GTCGACATCATGCTCCTCGTTGGCTTCTCTGTGCATGCAATCGTTCCCTAGATGCCCATCGCAGCCGCATTTGCGCTTGGCGCAGCGCTTGGTCCGACCGATGCGGTCGCCGTCCTTTCCTTGAAAAAGGTCGCAAGTGTAAAACGACGTGAAAGTGCGCTTCTGGCAGGCAAGTGCCTGCTGAACGACGCTTCGGGTGTCGTGTGCTTCCAATTCGCCATCGCTGCCGCTGTTACGGGCAAATTCGCCGTCGTCGATTCAGGGATCTCCTTCGTCGTTGCTTTTTTCGGCGGTATTGCAATTGGCCTTGTGCTTGCCGCGTTGACCCAGTTCATTTCCAACCGCGTCAACTCGCTTGGACTGGACACCAACACGTTCCATGTGCTATTGGAGCTCATCCTGCCTTTCGTCATCTATCTTGTTTCCGAGCGGATACACGTCAGCGGAATTATCGCTGTCGTGGCAGCCGGTTTGCTCCTGAGCCTGCGCGACGAGCATGCCATCGGGCCTTCCCAGGCACGGTTGAGCATCGTCTCGTCTAATGTCTGGGGCGTCATCGTATTTGCTCTCAACGGAGTGGTGTTCGTGTTGCTGGGACTTATGCTTCCGCGGGGCATGGCAAACTCGATCGAGTCTACTTCCATCAGCAACGTGTATCTGCTTGCATTGGTCTTGGGCATCACGCTCGTCATCGTTCTTGTTCGTTTCGTCTGGGTGCTCGTTTCGAACAGGATTTCCCGTGATCCAGAAACAGGCATGCATGACACTCCTTCGGACCTGATTCGGTCCGCGCTTGTCACCACGATAGGCGGTCCCAAGGGTGCCGTGACGCTTTCCATCATCATGTCTACTCCTTTTCTTACTCAAGCGGGAACCGCGTTTCCCCAGCGTGACCTCCTCATTTTCATCGCGTCTGGCGTCATTGTCTGCACGCTTCTTCTTGCCAACTTCCTTTTGCCGGTATTCGCCCCGGCGAACAAGGAAAGCGAAGACGACCCAGAGGCTATTGCTCTTGCGCAGCGCGACATTCTTCGCCGTGTTGTCGAGCGTCTTGCCAATGCGTCCACTAGAGAAAACAGGCGAGCGGTGCGCACGGTCATTGCCTCGTACAACGAGCGAATAAAGCGCCTCGAGGGAGAAGCAGAAATTGGAGAGACATCCGATGCACTCAGGCTTTCGGTGATAGAACGGCAGCGCGACGGCCTCTACGAAATGATCGACAAAGGAGAGCTCGACGATGTTGAAGGCTACTTTTACTTGCGACGACTTTCCAATGCGGCTGGTTTTATCCGGCACAAAGACGAAGGATTGGGGTTTTTCCTTGCCTAGCTTGGGCATACCTCGTCGGCAGTGCGCGCCGTTCGTCGGTGGTTCAGGAAGCAGCTTGGGCGCATACCCCTCTACGACGACGTTGCCGAGCGAATCAAGGTCCAAGAAGCGGCCGACATGATTGCGATCGAGTACCTTGAGGGCCTGGTCGGTTCTGGCGAGTCCAAGTATCCCCCCGACCAAGTTACCAAGATGCTCTTTCAGTATCAGCGGTCATACCAAAGGTCGCAGGGTCGTCGTCCGTCCATCACAAGTTACACGCGCACGTTCGACGACCTTAGCGACATCCAGAGAACGGCCTTCGGTTTCGAGCTTGAGGAAATCAGGGCTGCATACGACGAGGGCATCATTGGAAGGCGCACCTATGCGACCATGCGGGACAATGTGAGGCTGATGCTCGTCGACCTTGACGCCGATCTGGAGCTCGCGTAGACGCCTATATTTCCAGTAAGTGGTACTTGATTGCGATTTCCACGAGTTCGGCACGACTTTTGATTCCAAGCTTGCTGTATATCTTCGATCGGTGTACTTCGACCGTTTTGACCGACACGAATATCTTCTCGGCTATTTCTTTGTTCGTAAACCCTTTGGCAATCAGCATCATTACTTCGATTTCGCGTGTGGTGAGCACCTTCAAAGGGTTCTTTTCGTCAATCCCATCTGGATCTTTCAGCCGCTCCGTAAGCTCCGATGCCATCTCTTGGTTGATGTATGTTCCGCCGTCATACACAGTGCGTATGGCGGTAACCAGCTCGTCGGAGGTCGACGTTTTGAGCACGTATCCTTTCGCTCCTCCTCGCAAGGTGAAATAGAGGTAATCGATTTCGGCGAACATGGTCAGTATGATGACCTTGGTTTCAGGATGGTCGTTCGAAACCTTTTCGCATGCCACCAGGCCGCTTTCGCCGGGCGGCATGGAGATGTCAAGCAGAAGCACGTCCGGCTTGAGCCTCACGACCTGGTTGTACGCTTCCTTCCCGTCCGCTACCTTCCCGACGACCTCCATGTCGTCTTGCGCATTGACGATCATTTCGAACCCAGAGCGCACCACTTCGTGGTCGTCGGCTATGAGAACCCTGATCATCTCACTTTCCCTCCTTGTTCAGCGGTGCTCGCAACGTGATGCGCGAGCCTTTCTCGTCGCTTTCGATCTGAAGCAACCCCTCTACGATGCGCGCTCGCTCCCGCATGCCCGAAAGACCCATGCCGGTTCCTTTGACTACAGGATGAAGGGTATCGAAGCCGCTTCCGTAATCACGTACGACCACGATCAGCGTACTGTGTGCTACATGTACGGAAACGCGTATTTCGTCAGACCCCGAATACTTGCAGGCGTTGAGCATCGCCTCTTGCGCTATGCGGTAGACATGCGTTTCAAGGTAAGGGTCAAAGCGCATCGCGTCGGTGTCGTCATCAACGACGATGTTCACGCCGAACGTCTTGTGGTAAAGAGCGGCCTGAGATCGTAGCGCCGCTTGCAAACCCAAGTCGTCAAGCGAAAGCGGCCTTAGCTCGACCGAAAGGTTGTGTATTTCGTCAAGTACGCGTTTGATCTGCGAGTGCGCTTCAGCGCAAAGGGATGCCGTCTGAGCGTCGTCGTGAAGCAGGGCTACACTGTTGATGGTCATCGAGACACTCAGCAATTCCTGGGCAAGGCCGTCATGGAGCTCTCGAGCCAGGCGACGACGCTCTTCTTCCTGAACTCGATTCACGGTCAGCTCGCCGTCGTCGATGCCGGCTTGCCCGTGCGCATTGGCGCCAGAGAGGTCGGAAAAATTCAAAGCCTGCCCTTGAGGGACCGAATAACCGCACAGACCCTGTTCGGTATCTACGATCAACCGATTGAACAGCTGCTCGTAAGACGGATCGACGTTTCTGAAGCCGCAAAGCAACGCGCCGACAACATGAATGCCGTCGCTTAGGGGAAGCGCGCAAAAGCTCCTCAAGTCCTCGGCAAACACGATGGGATAGCTTGAGAAATCTCGGGGGTCGAGCTGATTGTCGATGTCGGTGAGCAGCATAGGGCGCCCCGTTTTAAGCACGATCCCCCCGATGCCTCGCCCTGGAGTAAGCGCTATGCGTCTAAAACGCTCTCCGGTGTTCCCCGATGCGTATTTCCACTGAAGCGCCTCGCCGAACTCAGGGGCAATCCCGATTGCAGCAAAATCGAACGTGTACTCTTCGCGGAGATACTCGACAGCCTGGACATAGGTCATGTCAAAGAGTCTAGGCAATCGAGCATCTACCCCCTCAAAGCAATCACTCCTGCAATTATAAGCAAAACGAGTCCAACGGCATCGAATACTATAAATCTCATTATTGAAGATGCAAGAATTGCCTGAGATAGGCCTAACCCCTGGTAAATCCATATTTCTCCAGCGAGTCCGACAAGTTGTTGGGCAATGACAATGCCAAATACAGCGCGGTATTTATAGGGAAAAACGATAAGGGGAATATAGGTTACGTTCCACATGGCGAACGCGATACCAATCCCAGCGATTGCAGCACGTGCGCCTTCGCCAGACAGCTGGTAGGCATCGACAAACGATGCGGGGTTCACTACAAACGAAATCGCGCAGTACATATTGCTGGCAAAGACAAGCACAACGAGCGCGCGGCTGATCCACTGCATGGTGTTGTGCACGGCAGGCATGCTACTCGACTTTCGTAGCGTCTTTGAGGCGCGTTTCCCTGTACTCAGGATCATTGGCGTTGTTGACCTGGACATGGGTATGGTTCCCATGACGCTCTTTGCTGTAGCTTGCAAGCTGGATGTCGGTAATGTCTGCTGCGGCAAGGTCGCGCACATGCGCAACCGGCGTTACGCCGCCTGCCACCTTGTCGCCTTGCTTGACCTCCAAGTCGGAAATATGGATTAATACGACATCGAGGTCGGGACGCCCATCGGGCTGAATGTGCAATTCGTAATCTTCGACGACATCGTAGAGGTTGTACGTGCAGACAAGAACGACAGTGCCAGACACTGGGGCGTACACGGTAGTGCCTGCTTCGGCGCCAACGTCGATCGAGGTGTCCATGTCGGTTGGCGTATCGTCTCTCCAAAGATGGAGCGCACGGGCGTTAATCCACTCATCTCCGGTGGGCTGCTCTTCGGCGATGGCGTAGTCGGGGTTTTCTTCCATTGCCGCAACGTCGGCCTCTGGAAGTTGGGACGTCATTGGTAGGGCAGTGTGGTAAGAAGCCTGATGGAACAGAACTCCCTCGAGGTCAGCAGGACGTATGGGAGAGTGGAGCAAAGCGCCATTGCACTCTGCAATGACCCCGATGGGAAACCCTTCTTCTTGATTGCTGCTTGACGAAGCGGAAGCCTCTTGTGCGTCGGAACTAGACGAACTGAGAGAGGACGATGCAGGAGCAGAAGTGTCTTTGACAACAATGGCCTCGTCGGAAAGACCCGCAGTAGACACCGTAGCCGTACGCGATGGGGAAGAGGCGCCTTGTCCCGATCCGGTGACGATGGTGTATATGCCGTAGCAAAGACCTGCAAATACGGCGACTGAGAGCAGCATGGTAAGAAACTTCACGAAGCCGATCAGAATCCGAGCAGGCAGGCTTTTTCCGTTCTTGCCACGTCTGTTCTCTCTAATATGTTTACCCGTTTTTGGCATTATCTGTGTATCGTATACAAAAACTTGCATTGGGGGAAGTATTCATATACTCTTCGTTCTTGCCGCATTTTGTGCAAGATTCCTCGGTAGCTCAACGGCAGAGCATCCGGCTGTTAACCGGAGGGTTGTAGGTTCGAATCCTACCCGGGGAGCCATTTGGGCGTTTGGCGCAGCGGGAGCGCGCTTCCTTCACACGGAAGAGGTCACAGGTTCAAACCCTGTAACGCCCACCACGATTAAATGGACCAGGTCATTCCTGGTTCATTTAGTTCGAACGGTGAACTATTCATGCACCTGGGCCCATAGCTCAATGGTGGA
>JAFUCW010000414.1 GCA_017459485.1 Eggerthellaceae bacterium
AAGAAATTTAAAAAGATTATATGAATACGCGCGCGCGAGGGTGCCACGGCTCCCCGCGCGCCGTTGCGCAAGGAGGGAAGGCTATGACCAAGACGACTACGGTGAGGGAAAGTACGTCTACAGGGCGGATTGTTGCCGCCACTATAAGCCACGTACCATCATGGACGTGCTGGCGGACTTCGCTGCGGACGTGGAGAACGGGCGAAACACGGTCGATACCGCGCGGCGCTACGCAGACCAAATCCGCGAGCTGATGGGTGATGCGGAATGAGAGAGCCGATAAACGAAATCGAGGTTGGCATCGCGTGCGACACGTCAGAACTCGACGATGCCATAGACAAGTCGGAGCAGCTATCCGAGCTGACAAATGACTTAGCGCCCATGGTCAGCATAAAGAATTGCAAGGGCTGCACCTTCAACATCTACCCGAGCCGCACGACGATAAACGAACGGATTGATGAGGAATGAGCGAAATTAGATGCAAAGACCCGTGGTGGGACAAGCTGGACAGGTTCGGCCATGAGCGCGGATGGTGGAGCTATAAGTTTCTCTCTGGCCATATTCATATCGGGAAGAACATCACGGTTTATGGGCGAAACGCAATGCACTGGGGCGTGGACGTGTACAGGCCGAGGAAAGGCGATTACCTCTGCGTTAGATTGCCATTGCCCTGCTCTGGCAGATGGTGGAGAAGAGGATGCTATATCAGCCCGAATGCTACGCCGGGGGCTGCGACGAAATGGTTCGGGGGTGATGCGGCCTGAGCGGGAGGTTCAACGAACCGCGCCTGATGGGCACCTGCGAGCACTGCTAGAACGCGACATTGCGCGACAAGGACGAGGAGACTGGGAAAGGCAGGTTTAATTGCCACCGCTTCCCGCAAACGACATGGACTAGAGAAGGCGATTATTGCGGCGAGTTCGCGTGGAAACACGACGCGTCTTTGGTCAGGGGGGCAAGCGAATGAGCGAGTACATCATACATTCAAGGCCGCTACTCGAAAGGCCGAAATGCCCGTACTGCGGGTACGAGCCTGTGAAACTCAGCCGCACCAACACTGACGCCAAGCATAACTGCTGGGGGTGCAAGCGCGACTACCGAATCGTCGAAGCGACTTACGTGCGCTATCTGTGCCTACCAATCGAAAACGACGATGACGCGCAACCTGAACGGCTGTGCGGGGAAGGAGAGAGCTGATGTGCGAGTATTGCGGTAAGGAGCGCGGCAACACCCCGCTTGTGAACCGAGGTAGCCGAACGGTTGAACTCGAAAAGGCGAACGAGCGCGTCTGGGGCATCTTCATGCGGTGGCGCACACCTAACGGCAAGCTCCACATGGAGTGGAACAGCGTCAACGCCTGCCCTGTATGCGGACGCGAGCTGAGGGGTGATGCGTGATGCTGTGCAACAACGACTGCCCGCATTACATCCAATGCGACATAGAGGGCCACGAGGCCATCGGCTGGTGCCTCCACTACGGAATGTTCGTGCTGGAAGGGCAGGATGAGGATTGCTGGGAGTGGCCCAGGAGCAAGTCGCAGGCGTTCGATTTGGGGTGGGTCTAGTGGGCGCGTGGGCATGGGGCGTAGCCGCTGCCTTCATTGTCGGATGGTGCGGCGGCATGGCGTTCGACATGTACCTCAGCCCGAAGTGGTGGTGGACGTGCGAGCGATGCGGGGGCGAGTTCCCGCGAGACCCGCATTCCACCAGGAAGCCCAACTACTGCCCCCTGTGCGGGGCGAGGGAGGTGGAGATATGGAGCTGAAAGACCAGGCAAGGCTCTGCTCGCTACAGATGCAGCAGTTGGAAGAGTCGGTTATAGCCTTGCAAAAAGCCAAGAGCGGAAGCAACCGCTACTTCATCGCAGGATATGAGACCCCGAAGAACTCACAGCAGAACAAGACGGCGGTGCTTCGGCAGGTTGTTGCTCTTAGGCAATCCCTGCTGGCGCTGGCAAAGGAGGTGGGTTAATGACGGAGCACAACGGACCAGGACAGAGTAACGAGGTCCGAGTAGGTCCGAGTGAGGTTCGAGCAACCGAAGAGATTCGGCGCCTGCTGGACGAGCGGGGCGTGAAGTGGTGGGAAGGCTGGGATAAAAACCTAACCAACTTCGACGGCACGAATGGCGTGCGCTACCAAGCGGATTGCACGCTAAGCAACATACTGGGCAAGGTGTTCATCAGAAGCATTCTGCCAATCACCCCCGAGCAGGCCATAGCCGCAACGCTCGGCGGGGTAAGTTCCGAGGTAGGTTCCAAGGTAGGTTCCGAGGTTTGCGGCGGGAAGCTGACAGCAGAGCAAGTACGCAAGGCAATCGAACATCATGGCATAGCATCGCTCGGATGCAGATGGCAGTTTATTGACCGCTCATATGAGGCAATCGCCGACGAGCTGAACGCGACGCTGGGGAGCGAGACGTGCCATATGAGCTTCATCGACGAATACGAGACCGCGAGTGGCGAAGAAGAGTACCTGTGCGAGTGCAGCGAATGCGGGTACAGGCGATGGGAGCCAGCGCACGACCTGCCGCTGTTCTGCTCTAAGTGCGGAAGGAAGGTGAAGCAATGAGCTTCTTCGACAGGTTCAGGACGCTGCGCGAGCTGTGCCGCCGCGAGTACGGAGACGAGTTCGCGGAGAAGTACGACAGCCTGAATGGCGGCATTCCGATTGGCGGCATCGAGGAGACGGCGGCGTTCATTGAGAAGGTCGAGGCCGTCAAGGCGAAGTACGGCAAATGGAGGAGGCGGTGAAGCAATGAGCAAGAAACCGAAGAGGAAAGTCAAGCTGCCACTAGACCGCACGGGAGCGCCCGTCACCATCGGAGACGTGCTCGAATGGGATGACGGCGAGAGGGTGCGCGTGGACGTGCTCGAATGGTACGGAGACGGATTCTGGTGCGCGACCGATTGCAGCCAGGATGATTCCAGCGACAACATCAGCGCGGCTGTCGTGGTTGCGAGGAAGGCGGTGAAGCGATGAGCACCGCCTACGAGCTGAGCATGGAACTGTGTTCCTACATCAGGCATCACCAACCAGAACCCGAGGAAGTGACCGAACGCTGGCGGCGCGTGTTCGAGGCCGTCCTAATCCGCGAACGGTTCACCAGGCACGCCATCGACTACATGTGGGAGCACCTTGCCCAGGGCAACTGGGAGCACATGCACCAGACCGACGAAGAGCAGGGCAGGAGCGCCGATGACTGGCTAGAGGCATTCGAGGCCGACGTGTTCTACTGCTCCGACCGCTACACATTAGACCGACTCACTAGATGCCATTGGCTGTGGCGGCAGTGGACGTGGCAGCTGAGGAAGGGGGAGGAATGAGCGTGTTGAGTTTGCAAGCGGACAAGCTGCGAAAGTACGCCGAGAGGTTGCACCAACTCGCCGCGAACCAAGGCTTCCCAGCACGGCAAGACCTGTATGAGAGCGCCGCCGAGATGTGCGAAGCCGCCGACACCATCGAGAGCCTGCGGGACAGGCTACAAGAGCGCGAGACGTGCGAGCTAGAGCCGCTACCAGCGATTGTCGTGACGATGAACATGATAAACGAAATCGGATGGTGTAAATGCTCTAAATGCGGCTATGCGACGCCTGAAGACTCGAACTACTGCCAGAACTGCGGAGCGAGCGTGAAGGCGGTGGACGCATGAGCATGAATCTCGAATCGGAGCTTCGCATGAACTTAAAGGCTATGACGTACGACATGCAATCGCCTAACCCGTTCAAAAGCCTGGACGAGAAGAAGGCGATTATTGAAAGGTATGTGCAAGACCTGCTAGACATGCTGCAAGAAAGTTACGGTCAAGTTCCCGAGCTGGGCGAACGCGGAAACGACGGCGAGCGTGAAAGTTGCGGCTCTCGTTGGCGCGAGCTGTTCGGCACGCCCGAGAGGGCGGCGCTGACGCTGGGAGATTACTGCTTCAACATGGTCAGCTGCACAGAGTGCGGCATAGGCTGCGAAGGGAAACGTTTCGAGGACGGCGACGCGCTGCTCGAATGGCTGAAACAGGAGGTGGACGCATGAGCGACACCACTTGCATCAACTGCGACTACTGGAAGCCATGCACGCTCGACGGGCACACGGCTATCGGTTGGTGCTCGCGCTGGGAGCGGCATACGTGGGAGCACGGCGATTGCGATGACGAAGATGGAGATGACAACTGGCGATGGATAGCGAGGGATGAGGAATGCGGGCTAGAGGTGTAGCAATGCTCGGTTTGTTCGGCTTGGCAGCGTGGGCGGTTTACGCCGTCGGCAAGGAGATGTGCGACTATCCGCAACCATATGGATGCGAGGAGTTATGACAGAGATAGCCATGGTGGTGCTTCTCATCCTGGCGATAGGCTGCTTTGCGTGGTGCTTGATCGCCGAAGAAGATGAGCTGGTGAGACGCGAGCAATGTAGGCACTTCGCTAAGTACGGCGCTTTCGAATGCTGCGAGGTACGGCCAGCCGCAGGGCGGTTCAAGGTGCCCGCGGACGGGTTCTGCAACTTCGCGGAAAGGAGGGGCGATGGCTAACGGCAACGGGAGCAACTTCGTGAGCAGGCTCCTGCTCGCGCTGTTCATAGTGGCGCTGGTGATGTTCCTCGCGGCGTTCATAGCCCTTTGCGCGAAGGCAATCGGCTGGGCGCTCGGAGGGCTGTTCTGATGGCGGCGCGCAAGCCCGTCGTGCGCAGCGACGGCAGGCGCTACCGCAGCGTGGCCGACGCGGCCCGCGAGCTGTGCGGCGAATGGGGAATCGGGACGCGGCGCGAGGTGGTGACCACGGCGCGCGTGATAGCGGCGGTGGCGTCGCACAGGCCACACCACAAGAGCGCGTACGGCTACGGATGGGAGTACGAATGATCTGCACGCACACGAACGCGCCCGCCAAGCACTGCACGGGGCCCGCATCGGCGAGCTGGTACAACGGCGGGTGCCGCTGCGATGCCGTCATGGAGCTGAAGCGCCGCTACTGGCGGCGGTACAAGGGCGCCCTGGGCGAGCAGACGGCCTGCCCGATGTGCGGCAGGATGACGAAGAGCGAGAGCGGCTTCTGCCGCTTCTGCGAGTAGGGGGTGATTCCTTGAGCGGACAGGACGATCGGATATGGGCGCTGCACTGCAAGGGCTTCTCCCCTTCGCAGATAGCGGCCAACCTGAACGTGAGCGCAGCCAAGGCGAGGGCCGTGGTGTGCAGGATGTGGAAGATGGACAGGCGGACGAGCCGATAGGAGGACGATGGGAGACTGGGAACGATACAGGCGCGAGCAGGCGGCTGGGTACCTCAAGGGCATCAGGGACATGCGCAGGCACATCGCCTCGCTAAACGCCGAGATAGACGCCCACAGGGACACGGCTGCCGGGATAGCCGGCATCGACTACTCGCGCGACCTGGTTGACGTGTCGCCCACCGACGATGCCATGCCCGATGCGGTTGCGAGGATAATCGAGATAGCGACCGAGAGAATCGAGACCGTGAGGGACTACACCGCGCAGATGGAGCAGTGCTCGCGCGCCCTTGCCAGGATGGGAGGGACGTATGCCGACGTGTTGCGGTACCGCTACGTCTGCGACTACCCGTGGGAGCGCGTGGCCTCCAGGATGAACTACTCGGAGCAATGGCTGTACGAGCTGCACAACCTGGCGCTGGCGGCGTTCTACGACTACATGCCCGCATCGGGAAGGGACCCGCTACCGAAGGCCGACTGAGTGCTCGGGCTTGCCCGACAAGGTATTTCTCTTAGGTTCTGTTAGGTTCTGTTCTGTTCTGTTAGGGCAACCAGTGGTTGCCGTTTGGTTGTCAGTTGGTTACCAGAGTCCACCAGAGTACGGTATGCGCTACTATAGTTGCATCGACGCGTGGGCGAACCACGGACGCAATCATGGGCCATCCAACCGGGTGGCCCTTTTCTTTTGGAGGGCATATGAACCTGTTCGACGCAGTAAGAGCCAACGGCTCGCATACCCTCCTGGCCGACAGGATGCGTGAGGCCATCGAGAAGTACTCCCCATCCGACAGCCCCCGGGTGCTCGACCACCCAGGGGACATGGACACCCCCGACATAGGGGAGACCCCCGGCCAAGAGCCACCCCCGCATGGCCACCCCCGGGTTGCACCCCGGGCACCCCATGCCGCCCCCCGACAGGGGAGTGGCGGGCGAAGGGACGTGTCCGGGCTGTGAGCTCCAACCCGCGACGGGCTAACGGGACGAGGCGCGACAGGCTGAGGGCGCGTGTGCGCTCGCTCGGATTGCCGTGCGCATTGTGCGGCAAGCCGATAGATTACTCGCTCTCGTTCGTGGTCGATGAGCGAACGGGAAGGAAGCGACCGCATCCGATGAGCTACGCATTGGACGAGATAGTTCCCGTCTCGATGGGTGGTAGCCCGTTCGACTTGGACAACGTTCAGCCGACGCACTGGGTTTGCAATGCGAAGAAGGGCAACAGGATTCCGAGAAAGATTCCAGCAAAAGGCAACGCGAGAGATTCGCGAGCCTTGCCCCGGCCATTCGACGATTGGTGAGGCGTGGGGGTTTACGGTCCCTCCCGCCTTGGCCCT
>JAFUCW010000415.1 GCA_017459485.1 Eggerthellaceae bacterium
CCGTGTAGTTTGCGATGACGTAGAAGTTGGCATCAGGCTGCATGCGCTGCGCTTTCGCGAGGAAATCCTCCGCGCCGTCTACGAGCGGTGCTGCGATGCCTGCGTGTTTCAGGCGCACTTGCATGTCGTTGCGCCGCATGCCCCCGGCGACGGCGATCAGGCTCTGGCTACCTGCGAGTTCCTGGAAATCGACATCCCAGAGCCACGAGACGTCGTGTCCGTCGGCTTCCTTGTCGTTGATGAAGAAGGCGACGGCCTTCGGCGCCGGGTCTGACAGTATGATGCGCAGGTTCTGGTTGAAGCCGGTGGGGTTTTTCGCGAGGTTGAGCAGGATGGCGTGTCCATCCACCTCGTAACGCTGAAGGCGTCCGTTGTCCGGCGCGTAGGCGTCGATGGCGGCATGCGTTGCGGAAAAAGGCAGCGCGCAGCAATCGGCGGTCGCACATACCGCAAGCACGTTGTACAGCATGTACGCGCCCACGTGCTTAGTGCGAACGGGCATGGTGCATGCGGGGCCTGCCACGGAAAACGACGCGCCTTCTGCGCTCAAGGCGACCTCGCATGCCCGGTATGCTGGCTCTGCACGATTGAAGCCACATTGCGGGCATCGATAGGCGCCAAGCTGCCCGTATTGACGCCACGCGTATTCGAGCATGCCGTCGCATTGCTGGCAGATGCCCGCATCTACAACGGCGTTTTGCCGGAGCACGAGGTCTTCGCCTATGCCGAAGGGAATCTTCGCGTTTCCCACCCGGTTTGCGATGGCCTGGCACAGGGGGTCGTCGCAGTTGTACACAAGCGCGGTTTCGGGGGTCGCGCGAAGCGCTTGAACAATGCTTTCCTGGATGTGATCGATCTCGCCCATGCGATCGAGCTGGTCGCGGAACAGGTTGAGCAGAATGACGTATCGCGGCCGCAATTGGGGCGCGACGTGGGAAAGCCAGAGCTCGTCACTCTCGAAAACGCCCCAGTCGGCCTCGTGGGCGTGGAGTAGCGCCGTTGCTATGCCCGAATCCAAGTTGGCGCCCGTCCGGTTGCAGGCGACCGTCTTGCCCGCCGCCTCGAAGGTATCGGCAAGCATGTTCGTGACGGTCGTCTTGCCGTTCGTTCCCACCACGACGATGGACCCTTCGCGTATGCGCCCCGAAAGGTCTGCGATGAGCCGCGGGTCCAGGTAGAGGCCTATCTTGCCCGGGAAGTTTTCCCCGGGTCGGTGGAGCACGTGTTGCAAAACGCCCGTGGAGGCTGCGCCTGCAGCCCGTGCGAGCGTGAACCTGATGTCCATGGTGCCTCCTCTTGCTGCGCAATGAGTCGAAGAATGAGTCGAAGGACGTTCCTTCGACTCATTGCCGGTTCGCCCCCCTAAATCGCGTCTTCGCCGCGTTCACGGGTGCGGATGCGGATAACCTCGTCGACGGGGCTCACGAACACCTTGCCGTCGCCCACTTCGCCGGTGGCGGCGGTGTTGCAGATAAGGTCGACCAGGGTGTCTACGGCGTCATCGGCCACGACGAGCTCGAACTTCACCTTCGGCACCATGTTTAGCAGGACCTCGGTGCCGCGGTAGTATTCGGACCAGCCATGCTGGTTCCCGCAGCCCATTACCTGGGCGACGGTCATGCCCGACACGTCCGCGGCGAACAAGGCGTCCTTCAACGGCTCGAGCTTCTCTGGTCGCACGATGGCTATTATCCGTTTCATGTTGCTGGTTTCCTTTCCCGAAATGAGTCAAAAGGACTGTCCGCCCGACTCATTCGTTAGTCCATGCCCAGGTAGGCGGGGTAGGCGCTTTCACCGTGGCTTGCCACATCGAGTCCGCGGGCCTCGTCTTCGACGCTTACGCGGAGGTTACCGTCGTAGACCGCCTTCACGATGAAGCCGATGATGAATCCGCCTATGACCACGAACGCGAGCGTCACCAGGATTCCCAGGAACTGGCTGATGAGCAGGGCAGGGTCGCCGGTGTA
>JAFUCW010000416.1 GCA_017459485.1 Eggerthellaceae bacterium
AAAGTTCTTTGTCAGGGCAGATGGAAGTTCGGTTATGAAGCGGAAAGGTGATTTAACCCGAAAAGAACAGGCTGGGATTCAGCGCTACATCAAGAAGCATTATCTTACGATGTATGCAAAATGGTCGCGTAGGTCTAAGCTTGGTTTCTACGTGGGATAAGAACTGGAGAGACCCAGCGAAGCGACTACTCCCGCGCCAAGCGCGACCGATTCAGGGCAATCGCGGCATTGACGAGGCAGCGAGATTTTCCGCAGTGGATTCTCAAACCTGCGGGCCAGCAGTAGGTCATACGCAAAAGAAAATGTGTCTCGTGCCAAATAGGAGCCTTTGTAATTTGGCACGAAATTAATTCAGACTTGATTGCCACAGTAAATTACCACAGTAGCGGGAGTTTATGATATACTGTCCAGCATGAGACGTTGCAAGGCCCGACTCTGATCCGCCCTTAATCTGACCCTAACCCGACTCTAACTGACGCTATCGTCTGCCAACAATAAGATGGTTATTAAACGACTGAATTTCGGCATATCTTCGGCGATAGAGAGAGTTGGAGAGATGATGGCTTGTTTTCAATGACATGAGCGCATAGGAAAATGGTGCGCAGCAAAATGTCCTTTGGTGCGCACCAGAGCAGCAAATGGTGCGCACCAAAACCTCGGACGGTGCGCACCACCCCCTCAATACCCATGCAGCAATCTGATTGCCGGTAGGTGCTGGCGGCGGTAGGGAAGAGTGAGTTTGGAATTCGTGGGGAGGGACCCTTTTCTGGCTTCAGTTTTTGCATGGTATTCGCGATTTTTTGCGACTTTTAGGCTGAAGGACGCAGGTCGACGGCGGGGGCGCCGTCGTTACGCAGGCGCCCCGTCCAAAAGTAAACGCATGTTCTGACAGTAAACGCGGCTAAGGTTTGCTTTTGCGCAGGTTGTGTTTCACTTGGCGAGGGGGTTTCGCTCCAAAGCGGGGGGTCTCGACGAGATTGTCGTTTTGGTAAGTTGCCGAAATTTCCATGTTGCGAGATTTTCGCGTCCGGGCCTGCTGGATTATGGTACAATTCTCCCGAGCCCCGAGGCTGGTGCGAACTTTTCGGCAGGCGGTCCGGCGTCGGGTCTTTCATGGCTCTTGAAAGAGGGCCTTTCTTACTTGCTCGATTCGGTCTTCGGCGCTGAGGTCACGCCGTATTTGCGGAGAATCGCCGTGTCTGCCGCCTTCTGGAACTTGCGCCCGAGCAGGAAGGGATGCAGAGTCACCTGGTCCGCGGGGATCCGCACGATGCCGAGCCCGTCGAGGAACCTCTTCCCCTCGTCGCCGAACTCCTCCACGAACACGTCGTACGGTGTCCTTCCTCCGAGGGAGGGCCTCGGATAGCTGTTCAGGTGCGACATTGCCCGCGATCACCGCGTCGACGGACTGCCCCTGCCGTGCGGCCGGAGCAAGCGCCTCGCCCATCATGCGCACCGTCGCCTCGTTTGGACGGACGCCGCTGCGGCAGTTGACGAGGACGCCCCTGTAGTTGGCCTGTGCGCCCGAGGCGATGTAGTAGCGTTTCTTGAGCGGGCAGTTGTGCTCGCGCTCGCATCCGTTGCAGACGTATGGGGCCCTGTTCAGGCGGACGCACACGGCCTCGCGGAAGTCCGGGCACGACTCGAAGCATCCGGGGGCGTTCTTCCTGCGAATGTCGCGGAAGCCGTTGAACGCCGTCCGCGCGCAGTCGTCGAAGCGCTCGCACAGCCTGTTCGAGCACCCGTAGTGCTTGTCGCTGCCGATCCTGCGGTTCAGCGGCTCTCGCGAGA
>JAFUCW010000417.1 GCA_017459485.1 Eggerthellaceae bacterium
AGCTGCATGATTGCAACAGAAATGCTGATCGTTGCTGGTAACTGAAGGCGTATTCCTTCCCATCCTGGCAGCAGCACGATCGGCCATAGGCAGAAGCCGCAGTGGCTGGGGTTTTGGAGCTTCGCGCACTGCCCCTTCGTCATCGCGCGAGGGCCGAAAGCTGACAAGCGGTTACGGCTCCTTTGTCACGCACTTGTTAGTGCACGTATTCTACTACGAATCCCATCTTGTCGGGTTTGTAGACGCTGCCCACGTCGTTGGGGGTGTCGTACCAGGCAAGCTCGCCGTTCGAACGCAGTACGCAAAGGCAATCCTCACTGCCGCCGTCGTTGTTGGGCTCTCCGCTTCGCCAGACGTTGAAGGAAAAGTCTTCGCCAGAGACCCATTGGAAGTTGCCAGAGGCGTCGCGCCGGCCGCCGATGAACACGACGTTCCTGTCTCCCGGGATGACGTTGCGTACTGCGTCCCATTCTTCCGCAGACGTCACGCATGCCAGCGTCCCGCCACGTTCTTCGGCGTAGCGCTGGGCATCGCTCCAAGTCATGGCCTGGGCAACGAACTCGTAGGTGTGCTCGGGCTTCCCCGCAGAAACGGCAAGGTGCACCACGTCTCCCTCGGCAAGATCGGAACCTGCATCCGGAGACTGCGAGATGACCGCGCCCGCTTCGACAGTTTCGCTTTTCTCGGACGACACTTCGACCGTAAAGCTCCCAAGGGTGCCTAATCTGGCGCGTGCATCGGCTTCGGACATGCCCACAAGGTCGGGGACGACCACGGGCGCCGCCGCTAGCGACGAAGAGCCCCCGTCCAAGGAAGACGAATCTGGCTCCAAGGCAGAAGCAGCAGCGCCCTCGTCCTGGGAAGTCGAGTCGACCGCCATGGCAGAGACTCCTGTTTCAGGTACAGCGGGACCCTGACCGCCGTTTCGGCTGGCAACGAACAGACCGACCGTGCCGAGCACCGCCACAAGCGCCACTGCGCCCACGACAATCAACGTGCGATTGGCGCCTTGTTTGGGCTTGCCGCCCAAGCCCTGACCGGAAAGGTAGTTGGCGGTCGCCTGAGGGTCGGAAGCGATGTTGGCAGGAACCGATATGTTGCGCGTTGCTGCTTCGGCGGCAGGAGCAGAAACGCCTTGGCGAAACGCCCCCGCTCCATTCGCGGCAGCTCCCTTGCCGGCATCTTGCCCCGACACTTGGCCGCCGCACTCGGGGCAGAATGCGGAGTCGTCCCCGATCGCAGCCCCACAATGCATGCAATACATATGCGCCCTCCTCGGTCTACGCCGTCTGGTCGAGCAGATCTGGCGACTGTTGGCCGGACTGGCCTTGCGACTGCTGGTCAAGCTATCCGTCCGACTGTTGGCCGGCGTTGACAGACGAAGCAGCGCCCGCGTTGACAGACGAAGCGACGCCCGCATAGGACAACTTCATGCGGAGTATGCGTGTCACGGATTCGTCGATGCGCGACTCGGGGATGGTCCCTTGTTGCACAGCGGAAAGAAGGCCCTGGTAGGACGCGTCAAGGTCCATGGGCATAAGGACAAGGTCGACGCCCGCTTCGACAGCGCGCACTCCTGCTTCTGCGTCCGTGAACGCGGCCGTGGCGGCGCCCATGCCCATCGCATCGGTCACCACGACTCCATCAAAGCCCAACTGCCCGCGAAGGACGTCGGTGACCAACTCGTGCGAAAACGTCGCAGGAGTCGAATTGCCCGTCACGCCAGGACAGCTGATGTGCCCCACCATGACCATGGGAACCCCCGCTTCGATGGCCGCCTCGAACGGAACCAAGTCCTGGGAAAGCATTTCGTCGAGTGTCTTGGACGTGGTGATGGACTGCTCGTGGGAGTCCCCTGCCGCCGCACCGATGCCGGGAAAATGCTTGGCGCACGACATGACGCCCGCATCGTTAAAGCCGCGCACCTGCGCACGCACCATGGGATCGACGGCTTCGGCGGTCGATCCGAAGGAGCGCTCGTACATGGTCCCGCCTGAAGGGTTGTCGATGTCGCACACGGGAGCGAAGTCCGCGTTGTAGCCGTATTTCGCCAGGTAGCTTCCCATGTGCAGCGCAGCATCGTAGGCGGCTTGGGTGTCGCCGGAATCCCCTATGACGCGCATGTCGCCCGCGTCCTGATCGCCAAACGCAGGGTTAGAGCCAATACGCGACACCGACCCGCCCTCTTCGTCCACGCACAAAAGCAAGTCGAGCCCGCTTGCGTCGTTCGAAGCGTCCTGCAAGCCTTCCGCAAGCGCGCTGGCCTGGGCAGGCTCGGTGAAGTTCGGAGCAAGCAGCGCTACGCCGCCTACAGGGCACTTCTGCAGGTTCGCGCGCACGTCGTCGTCGACGTAGAGCAGCGTCGATCCATCCGAGCAGAGGCTTTCCGCGCGTGCGACGAACATCTGCGCCACCTTTTCCTCCAACGTCATGGAAGTAAGCTTTTGCGCCACGCGCGCCTCGATGTCGGCCGATGCGCCTGCCTGGCCGGAAGCCTCTCCTGTCCCCTGGCTCGAAGTCCCGAGCAGCTCCGTACCAGCAGCGGCCGGTGCATCTGCGGATGCATCCGCCGAAGCGCGGTCAGACACGTCGACCGCAGGCTGTTCGGCAGCGGTGCTCTGTCCACTGACAGCGGCGCTCTGCCCACTCTCGGGAGCCCCTCCGCCGCCGCCTTGGCAACCGCCAAAACACGCAACCAACAGCGCGACAGCAGCCGCAAGCGCCATAACGCGCAGGGACCGCGCGACCGAACAAGTGCTCATCGTGGAATCTCCTTTTACTTCCTAGGCAAACAACTGGTTTCTATTGCAGAGGCATTTCACCCTAGCTTTCCAGCAGATCAACCTTGTTCAACCCCTCCTCCGAGGCGTCGATCATGCCGGCGTTGCCGAAGACGCACACCGCATCGCTTGCGGCGATCGCGTCGAGCTTGGGCGCAAGCGCCCGCACGCTTTCGGGGGTGGTGGCAAGCAGTGTTTCTCGCTGGTGCTCACGCCAGTCAAGCGGCTGATGGGCGAAGTAGGCCACATCTTGCCTGCGCGCGAGCAAGCGGGGCTTGACGGGTGCGTCGTGCGTCGCGACGCTGCTCACGATGTAGCCCTCCAACTCGCTTTCGTCGGGGTCGAAGGAAGAAAGCCACTTCCCCGCTTCGTCGAACCGCGCCAGCGTGGCGTCGATCTGCGGGTCCCGGTAGGAGTAGAACCGCGCAAATCCGGAGCGCCCGCCACGGAACCCGCAGCCGTAGGCGCCGCCCTTGACGCGCACTTCGTTCCACAGGTAGTCGTAGCCCATCACGCGTCCGAGCACGGTCCACGAACCGTCGTAGTCCACCATGCCCAAGTCTGCGCCCTTCGCAACGTAGCACACGTCGGTTGGGGTCGTGAACGCTTCGCGCTTGACGGTGGGCGCCGGTATCTCAAGCCGCCCTTCGGCGTGTGTTGCAATGTCGTCGCTGCCCAGGGGCGCCATCTTCCAGAACGCATCGTAGTCGTCGAACGAGCCGGTGAAGCTTGCGGTGCACCGCTCCAGCTTGAACACACGGTCGCGCACGTCTTCCAAGCGCGCCCTCAAGTCTTCGAAACGCTCGTCAAAGTGATCGATCAGATCCTTCAGGAACCAATAGAACTCCATGCCTCCCAGGGCCTCTGTCAGCACGCCCGACTCGAACAAGTACGAGTTCACGCGCGACATCGAACGCATATGGCCTTCGCCTAAGAAGGAGTCCTCCATGGCAATGCGCTTCTGGACCAGACGGTCGCGGATGCGCGCGGCGTCGGTGAAGCGGGTGGTCTCCCACACCTCGCGCGGCAGCGTCGCCAGGCTTTCAAGCTCTTCGGAAAGCGACGAGGCGCCCACGGCAAAGCGAAAGTGAACGTTGCGCGGATCGTCGTGGTCCACGTTCGTGTCGGCGAAGAACCGCAAGGACCCCAAATGGGTGCGCACGTGGACGTCGAGTTCCGCAGCGGTCCAACGTTCGGTATCCAAGCTTCCAAGCAACATGGCCAGCAACGTGACGTAGGGAATGTCGTCCCAGTTCAGGTGCGACAAATCGAAGTACAGCCAAAGGTAGTCGATGTTGCGTGTGGGCAGTTGATGGTAAAGGCACGGCACGGGCGCGTCATCGCGCACCTCCAGGGCCTGCTCGGGTTTCGCGGGGCCAATGTCGGACACGCGCAGCTGCGGAAGCGTTGCCAGGGCTTCGGGCGTGTCAGGCGCCTCCTGGCGCATGCGCAGGGCGGCAACCTCGCGCTCGATGGCTTCCAGGTCTGCCGCATCCATTTCGGCCAGTCTGGCGGCAAGCTCCGCCTCCTCTTCGGTTTCGCCCTCCGAAGACACTGCGACAAGGTCCACGAGCGCCGCATGCTGCGTGTCCAGCACAAGGGAGGACAGCGTCTCTTCGAAGTAGGACTCCTCCAATCCTTTGCGCAAATGTGCCAGGGGGCCCTCGTAATGCAAGTAGAGCGTCGCGTCTTCGTCGTGATAGAGCCAGCCGCTCATTGCGCTTACCGCGAGCGCCACGCCGTCGGCAATGCCGCGGTCGCGCTCGCGCAGGTCGAACGTCATGGTGGCAAGCGACGCCTCCAAGACGTCACGAGGGATGCCGTCTTTGACCAAGGACCTGACCTGGTCCTCGACCAGATCGCGGAACTGCGCTGCCACGCCAGGCTTGGCGTTCTTCAGCAGGAACAAGGCAACCGGCTGGGCCTGAGAGTCGGTCAAAAACGCAGTGCAGTCGCCGCCCAGGCCCGCATCGAGCACAGCGCGCTTGATGGGAGATTCGTTGCCGCCCATGAGCGCATCCATAAGAATGTCAGCCGCCAGCACACGCTCGAAGTCGTGCGAGTCGCCTATGACGTAGCCAAGGCCCACGCACGCATTGTCGGGCGAAGTGGCCATCTCCACCACGTTGTCGAAGCTGAGCACGGGCGCTATCTCTCCTATGGGATTAGGAGGACCTGAAATCGTCTTTTCCGGCGAATCGACTTCCTGGCCTTGTGCCGAACCCCGGCTCCTGCAGGCTTCTCCCAAGTAGTTGTCGTCGAGGAATCCCAGAATGCGGTCAATGTCCATGTCGCCGTAGAGCACAATGTAGGAGTTTTCCAGGTTGTAGTGGCGCCGGTGCGTGTCGCAGTAATCCTTGTAGGTAAGCTGCGGAATTGCGCGCGGATGCCCACCGCTTTCGAACGCATAGCACGTGTTTGGGAAAAGCGCGCGGTTCATGGCATGGAAAAGCACGCTTTCAGGATCGGACAAGGCGCCCTTCATCTCGTTGAACACGACCCCGTTGTACACAAGCCTCCTTGTATCTACAACTTCCGAGTCGCAGGTGGTCGAAGAGTCAGCGAGGGTTTCGCTGGCGCCCAAGATAGTTTCGCTGGCGGAGGCGCCGCGTACTTCGGTACGCAAGCCTTCGTCAGCGGAAGCAGATTGGGCGCCAGCGGAAGCCGCAGCGTCGGCAATTTCGTCGTTCGGCAGAACGACGAAATCGATCTCGGCGCCCTCGCTGCGGCTGATCCAATTCGCCTGCTGCTGCTTCAC
>JAFUCW010000037.1 GCA_017459485.1 Eggerthellaceae bacterium
CAAGGTAGTGCCCACCTTCGTGAATGAACACCAGAAAGCCCAGAATGACCGTAGCGTATATGATCATTAAGATGACGTCCAACGTGACCCTTCCAACGTACGTGCCAACAACAGCTATCGCACACTTTCAATGTATTGTGACGCCTTGTCGCGCGCCCAGGCGTCCACATCAAGCAACTGTTCGATGCTCGTTACTTTTTCCACAGAGTGCGCATCCATGACCGCTTCGACGCAGTCGGCAATGCCCAGATAGCCCAGGCTCTTGTTCAAAAACGCCGCAACCGCCCTTTCGTTTGCCGCGTTCATGGCGCACGGAAGCGTGCCACCCGTCTGCCCTGCTGCTCGTGCAAGGGAAAGGCAACGAAACGTTTCGGTGTCGGCGGGAGCGAATTCTAGGCTTCCTACCTGCGTAAAATCGAGAGGTTCTACCGGCGCATCCCAGCGGTCCGGATAGGACAGCGCGTATTGGATGGGAATGCGCATGTCGGTGGTGCCCAAGTGCGCTTTTACGCTTCCGTCGGAAAACTCCACCATGGAATGGATGGCGCTTTGCGGCTGAACAACCACGCGGATCTTGTCGTAGGACATGGCGAACAGATGGTGCGCCTCGATGACTTCAAGCCCCTTGTTCATGAGCGTGGACGAGTCGATAGTAATCTTAGGTCCCATGTTCCACGTGGGATGCGCAAGCGCCTCTTCCGGCGTGACGTTGACAAGCTGTTCGCGCGTGCGCCCCCGAAACGGCCCACCCGACGCCGTCACCCACAACGCCGTGACTTCGTCGAGCCGCTCCCCCACCAAGCATTGGAAAATGGCACCGTGCTCGGAGTCGATGGGACGTATGAGCGACGTGGGATCCAAGCACGAAAGCACGGGTTGGCTATCAGGCTCAACAGGTTGCTCTAAAGTCAGCGAAATCGAGTCTGGAGAGTGCGATAGGCCCGACTGGCGTAATGAGCGCCCTTCAGGGCGCGCAGTGGAGCACGGAGGGTCTAGCGTGCCACCAGACTCGATTGCAGCGTCGACCGGGACGCTGTTCGCCAAAGCAGCGGAACAGAGCAGGTCCCCACCAACGACAAGGGACTCCTTGTTCGCAAGCGCAAGGACCTTGCCGGCTTTGAGCGTTTCGTAGCTGGCGCGGAGACCGGCAGCGCCCACAAGCGAGTTCACCACAAGGTCGGCCTCGGGCAGGCAGACAAGGTCCAAGACGGCAGCGTCGCCGACTGCTAACGTCACGCCCTGCGGCACATCCGCCTCGCGCGAGGCTTCAAGGCTGCTGGTCGCGCAGTTTGCGACCCCGAACTCCCTTGCAGTGTCCAGCATCTGCGACACGCGCGTCCCGCATGCCAGGCCAACAACCTGCAGCTTGTCTGGATGCCTGCGCACCACGTCGAGCGTCTGCGTGCCAATGGAACCGGTACATCCCAAGACCACGATACGTTTCATGAGCTATCCAATCACGCCTCATAACTGTTGTTCGATTTCAAAATGTGTACATTTTTTCGGAAGTTGTGACTTATATGCAATATTTAGGCTGATATTGCGAATTAATGTACACATTTACATAGTCCGCACTAGCCCACATAAGGAATGCACCCTCCGCCGATCAGGAACACCGTCGCCACCACACTGGCAAGGAACATGGAGTCGCAGCGGTCAAGCAGCCCGCCATGGCCAGGCATTATCGTGCCGGAGTCCTTCACGCCCACGTTGCGCTTGATGCGGCTTTCGGCCAGGTCGCCCACCACTCCGGAAACGCCGCACAAAAGCCCGAAAACGATAGCCTTCGGAATGGACATATCCACACCTGGAACGAGCGTCATCAGACACCATATGGCGGCAGAGACGACAAGCCCGAAGATCAGACCCTCCCAGGTCTTCTTGGGGCTGGTGCGGGGCGCCAGCTTGTGCTTGCCGAACATGCTCCCCGCCAGGTATGCTCCGGCATCGTTGAACCACACACTGCAGAACAGCAGCAGGACCAGGACGCCTCCCCAGGGGCTCTCGAGCGACTGCCGCACCAGAATCAAGCTCGAAAGCAGCATGCCTGTGTAGGCAGCACCGAAGAAGCTCACGCCGACGTCGGGCACGCGGGCACGCATGTAATATACGAACCACACGAGCAACGCGATGACGAGCAGAACCGCCACCACCGCCACACCGGGCAGGCCGCGATACCACATGGCAATAGGGAAGCACGCAGCGCCGACGATACCGATGGCTTCGTTGGGCAAGCGCGCATCCACGCGCATCATGTAGTAGAACTCGCCCGCGCACATGGCAGAAATCGCCGAAAGGTAGACCATGGTGGGAATGTCGCCCAGAAGCACGCACAACACCGAAAGCCCCACGTAGATGGCTCCCGTGCGAAAGCGCACCTGCAAGCTGGTGGCGTTCTTGAAGCGGTCGGGGGTCTTGTCGTAGACCGCCTGCTTGGCGGCATGCTGCTTCTCGACGATCTTGTCCTTGGCCTTCGAACGCCTGGTCTTGTCGGTCATGGGCGCCCTGCTCACTTCTTCACACCCCCGAACCTACGGTCCCGCGCCTGATAGGACAGAAGCGCACGCAGCAGTTCGTAACGGTCAAAGTCGGGCCATAGCACATCGGTCACGTATAGTTCCGAATAGGCAATCTGCCAAAGCAGGAAATTGGAAATGCGGAGCTCGCCGCTTGTGCGGATGAGCAGTTCGGGGTCAGGCTGGCCCGCCGTATAGAGGTTTTGCGCAAACAGCTCTTCGCTCACTTCGGGAACCGACCCGGAACAAGCCGCTTCGCGTGCTATTGCCGAAACAGCATGGAGTATTTCATCGCGCGAGCCGTAGTTAACTGCAACGTTGAGCGTCATGCCGTCGTTACCGCATGTCTTTTCCCATGCTTCTTCGAACGCCGCACGTGTATTGTCTGGGAGCACCGACACGTCGCCGATGGTGCGCACGCGCACATGCTCTTCGTGCAAGCCATCCACCTCGGCAAGCATTGTCTTGGCGAACAGCTCCATCAGGCCTTCAACCTCGTCTTTGGGACGCTTCCAGTTTTCGGTAGAAAACGAGTAGATGGTCAGGTACCGTACGCCGCAGTCCGACGCGCAACGGATGGTTTCGCGCACAGCCTCGATTCCAGCCTTATGGCCACGCAGCCTGTTGAGCGCACGCTTCTTTGCCCACCGTCCATTGCCGTCCATGATCACGGCAACGTGCTGGGGGATGCGGCTTTCATCAAGCGCAGCAGGATCGACCCCCGCAGGTGGGGCCGGAAATATCTCTGTCAATGGTTTGTGAAACACCCTACAGATATCCCATCAGCAGCATTCATGTCCCAATAAGCAACCAAGTCGTAGGTGGTCGAAGTGCCAGCGCAAACCTTCCATCAGCAGCGAACGTCTTCCCGGTTGGCGCTCGTAAGACCGCGAAGACCCGCAGGTGGTCGAAGTATCAGCGAAAAGCTTTGTGGTGCTTCGAATAGGCCCGACTGGCGAAGGGAGCGCACTTCGATGCGTGACCGTAACACGGAGGGCCTAGGCGGAGTGCCACAATGCTTTGCAGCGTCGACCTTTCCGTCGTTCGTAGAACGACGAACCTGCTAGATTTCCATGACCTCCGCTTCTTTCTTCTTGAACGCCTCTTCCACCTTGGCGACATAGTCGTCGGTCAGCTTCTGCACGTCGGCCTCACCGCGACGCTGGTCGTCTTCGCTCATCCCGTCCTTCACCGCCTTTTCAAGGGCGCTGTTGGCGTCGCGCCTGGCGTTGCGGATGGCCACACGCGCTTCTTCCGAATACGCTTTGCACTGCTTGACCAGCTCCACGCGGCGCTCTTCTGTAAGCTGCGGGAACGCAAGCCGGATTGCCGTCCCGTCGTTGGTGGGGTTAATCCCCAAATTGGAGTTTTGGATGGCATGCTCGATGGCACGCAAGGCGCTTTTGTCCCATGGCTCGATCACCAGCATATGGGCATCGGGCGTCTTGATGGCAGCCATCTGGTTGATGGGCGTCTGAGCCCCATAGTAATCCGCCGTAATGCGGTCGAGCACCATGGCGTTTGCACGGCCCGTCCGCACACTTGCGAACGCCTCGGCCAGATTGTCGAGGGCATGTTGCATGCGTTCCTCTGTTTCAAGCTTGATGTCGTCAACCATAGCTCTCCCCTTTCGAAGGCTTTATCCAACCGAAGAAACCACTGTGGTCCCCACATTTTTGCCCTGCAGGGCGGCTTTGATGTTACCGGGGACCATCAGGTCAAACACGATCATAGGCATGCCGTTGTCCATGCAATAGCCCGTTGCCGTCGAGTCCATCACATGCAGGTCGTTCGCAAGAATATCTTTGTAAGAGATGGTGTCGAAACGAACCGCGTCGGAGTTGGTAACTGGGTCGCTGTCGTAGATGCCGTCAACTTTCGTGGCTTTCATCAGGCACTCTGCGTTAATCTCGAGGGCACGCAGAGCAGCGGTGGTGTCGGTCGTGCAATACGGGCTACCCGTTCCTGCAGCAAAAATGGTCACACGCCCCTTTTCCAGATGACGGATGGCGCGTCCGCGAATGTAGGTTTCCGCCACCTGCTTCATTTCTATGGCGCTCATCACGCGGCTTTCCACACCCGCACGCTGGAAGCCATCCTGAAGCGCGAGCGCGTTCATGCAGGTAGCAAGCATGCCAATGTAGTCCGCTTGAGCGCGATCCATGCCCGATGCCGACCCGGCAAGACCGCGGAAGATGTTTCCTCCGCCCACGACGACCGCAAGCTGAACGCCGTCGTTGACCACTTCGGCAATCTGACCAGCCAGGCTATCGACTACCTTCGGGTCGATACCGTAGCCCGCGTCGCCCATGAGCGCTTCGCCCGAAAGCTTGAGTAGCACGCGATGGTATTTGTATCCCTCTGCCACTTGGAAACCAGCCTTTCATCAAGAAACGATTTCCCCTATTTTAGCCCACATGAAGAGAAAAGACTGTGCAGTGCAACCATTTCCTCCGAGTTTGCCCGAGTCTGCAATGGAACCCATTTCAAGCAGGAGATGCAACGCGTCGTCATATCGTTTTGCAAGCAAACGGGCCTCCCCTACACCGCCGAGCAGGTAGGCAACCTCGCATCCGCCATTGCCAGCGAATATTTCAACGAACGCAAACACGCCTCGTAAATAAAGGACGCTGAAATGGCCGTTATACGCACTATGAAAACTTCAATTATCTGAAAGTTTTCTTAGTAGATAGGTTTGAAGAGGAGGATTAGGATGACCGAAGCAAGCACAAACGAACAGGTCCTTGCCTCCACGGAGGCCATGATCGACGGCTCGAAGACGGTGTGCGTCAACGCCGGCCTTGCCAACGACAGCTCGGAAACAAGATCATTACCGAGGCTTTCCTCTACAAGTTCCCAAAGCGACAAGTTCCTCTTCGAGCTGCGCAAGCTCGACGAGTTCGCGGACTGTAGAAACATGAGGGAAGCAACGCATGGCATTTGACTACAGGAAGGAATGCAGAGAGTTCTTCATGCCGAAGAATAGGCTGTCCATCGTGACGGTTCCGAGCATGAACTATATCGCCGTCCGGGTGCAGGACGACCCGAACCAGAAAGATGGCTCCTGAAAAGCTCAAGACCGTGGTTCGACATCCGATAGCGCGAGGCTGGGCAATGGCATAAAGCAAGGAATATCTCGAATACGCGTTGGACCTTGCAGGCTCCATGCATGGCGCAATGAGCCTCTTGATATAATTAATCTGGTGAAACGATGGACCGTCCGGAAGACAAATACGTAAAGGTACCTGCGCTTATTCATGCTACGCGTATTGGGTATACCTATGTGTCTATCCACGATAAAGACCCCGGCATCGACTACGACGGCGATACGAACATCTTCTACGAGCCATTCCGTGAAGCCCTCAGCCGCCTGAACGGACAAGACTACACAGGCGAACAGATCAAAAGCATCGTAAAGGGTTTGCGTGCTGCACTGTCTGCGGACGACCTTGGCCGTGCGTTTTTCAACTACTTACACGAAGGTTTTGAAGGCGCAAAGCTCATCGAACTCGAAACGCCTGCCAACAACGTGTTCCTGGTGGTAACCGAGCTTCCCTATGCCAACGTTGACGACAGCTTCCGCCCCGACGTCGTCTTTCTGGTAAATGGCATGCCGCTTGGATTCATGGAGGCGAAGCGTCCGAACAACCAGGAAGGCATCCTGGCCGAGCGCGACCGCATGTATGCCCGCTTTGGTAACGATATTTACAAGCGCTTCGTGAACATTACCCAGATCATGGCGTTTTCCAACAACCAGGAATACACGGAAAGTTGCCGGCCTCCCATTCAGGGTTCGTACTATGCCAGCAGCGCCTACGGCAAGGTGCTGCTGCAGCCCTTCCGCGAAGAAGACGAACAGGGCGTGGCCATGCTGCTGGCGGACCGCAGTGCAGAAACCGAGCAGTTCATCTTGAAGGACAACAACCTGGCTAGCTACTATGGTGCGCCAGAATACGAGCCTTCGACTAGTCCAGACACGCCCGCCAATCGTATTATTACGTCGCTCTTTTCGCCCGAGCGCTTCCTGTTCTTACTGCGTTACGGCATAGCCTATGTGGAGCGTACTACCGAAGAAGGCACCAAGAAAATCGAAAAGCACGTCATGCGCTACCCGCAGCTGTTTGCGACGTTCGCCATGCGCAAGAAGCTCGACGAAGGCATGCGCAAGGGAACCATCTGGCACACGCAGGGCAGCGGCAAGACGGCGCTTTCGTTCTTCCTTTCGCGCTACTTGCAGGACTACTATCAACAGCATGGGCAGGTGGCGCGATTCTTCTTCATCGTGGACCGTATCGACTTGGCCGACCAGGCGGCAGGCGAATTCGAAGCACGCAACTGCAACGTGCAGCGGGTGAATTCGCGCAAGGAATTTCAGAAGGCCATTGCGTCGCCCAGCGAAAGGGGCGCCGACTCCGCCAGCCTCACCATCACGGTGGTGAACATCCAGAAGTTCGACGACGAAGCACAGGCGGAAAACTTCGACTACGCACTCAACGTGCAGCGTGTGTTCTTCATCGACGAAGCGCACCGCGACTACAAGAACGGCGGCAAGTTCTTAACGCAGCTGGTCACGTCCGACCGCGATGCCGTGCGCATCGCGCTAACCGGCACGCCGCTTATTGGCAAAACAGGCGGCAACAACACGCGCGAGGTTTTTGGCGACTACAGCCACCGCTACTGGTACAACCATTCCATCGCCGACGTCTGAACGCTGCGCCTCGTGCGCGACGAGATCCAAACCGAAGTCAAAGTGAAGATGCAGGAGACGACCCAGC